>JAITQV010000722.1 GCA_031288765.1 Planctomycetaceae bacterium | reverse complement strand
CGGTTCCCATTTCGGAAATTTCCGGTGCGGAATATCATTGGGTTGATGTGGGAACAACGACACTCAAACCGGGTTACAATTTATGGTTTGCCCCGCCGAATCGCCCCGATAATGAAGTTGAAGCGGTGTATATCGACCGAATCGTTGTTGTTCGGGAATAAAATATTGCTCAATTTTATTTCTACCAACACGCCATCCCTAACGGAACGGAAATTAGTTGAGAGTGGAGAGTTCGCAAGCGGAAAACATGTTGCGGTAATAATTCCGCTTGCGAAGGTTTTAGCCCAAAGGGCGAAATGTGTATAACCGGCGGTGTTTAGTTGGCAGTGCCGCAATCTAATTTCCATAGAAAATCATAATATTTCAGTGAAATATTACAAAAAATGATTACGATTTACGTCGGAATACGGTATTTCAACTAAAAGAACATTCGCCGGCAAAATCCGCCAATTAACACCGCCATCATACCCAAAATAATTATAGACACAAAAAACGGCGCCGATGTCAGTAATTCCTTGTTCCGTTCTTTGAGTAATTCGATTTTCTCTTCGAGTTGCATCCCCTGAACCTCCGGTCGCGGCGTCCCTTGAGCCTGAAGAACCTGATTGAGTGCCGCTTCATAAGCAACCGGTGTTCCACCTAAAATGTTACCGATAAATGCATGAAGTTGACGATCTCCGCAGGTGTCGCCGGAACAACCCGCTCCATGTTTTTCAACCATTTCAACATGCAATTCCGCCAAATTCCTAACCACATCATCACTCGGCTTCCACATTCCTTTACGAATAATATCCAGAAGAATCGCCGTCATATCCTGTAACGCATACGGATTTTTTTCCTCAAAATATTCCTTTAATTTCAGATCGTGTTTGTCCTCAATATAAACCGCATTCATTTCGTCCCAAAGAGATTGATCAATCGACGAAGGTTGTACCACATTCCAACCGCGCATATTGCGTATCGGTTCCACCAAATTGGCAGCCCCCCCTGCTCCCTCGCGCTGCAAACCGGTAATATACTTAGGATTCCAAATCGACGACCGCGCTTCTTCACGAATCGCCTGCGTTGCCGTAACAGCCCGCGCGGAAGTCGGATTCCGCATGTCACTAAACCAGACTTTCGGATCCGTTCCCGTCTTTTCACGAATCGCTAAAGCCAGCGTGTTAAATTCGTACACGTGGTCAAGTGTTAACGGTCCCCATGTATTTGAGGACATAGATTGAATCATCATATCGGTTCCTTTTAATTGTGATTCGAAAAGTCCCCGCACAGGAACACCCCAAACTTTACCGCTCCGATACATTCCGCTCATATTACGAATATATCGGTCGGCAATCCGTTCATCGGAACCGGCTTCGGCACGATCAACCGTCCCCATAATTCCCGTACCGTAACTCCCCGCCGGTGAACCGAAAATACGCGCCGTCGAATATTCACGCGCTTCGGCGGGAGCAATCCCTTCTTTTTTTAAATCCTCTTCGGTTTGTAACGAATTTTCTTTAACGTAATTCGGATATTTTTCGTCCGGCAATTCCGAAACCATTCGTACCGCTTTGTCAAGCAGTTCAATACGCCCGACAGCCGCATCGCGGAATTGCCCCGATGTTTGTGCAACAATATCAATTCGCGGTCGTCCCAGTTCCTCCGACGGAATAACCTCCACATCAAACACAATATTCCGGCTGTCGCGGCGCGGTTTCAAACCCATTAAATACAACGCCTGAGCCAAAACAACCCCGCGTGTACGAATATATTCGCCTCCCCAAAATGTACACGCAACCCGACGAGGCCAACGATCAGGATTTTGTTCGCGAAATTCGGCGATAATCTTTTCCGTTAGTTTAACACCGATTTTGTACGATTCCGGTGTTGGTGTTTGTTCCAGATTAACCGAAGCCATATTTCGTCCCGTTGGAGCGGAATCAGGATTGAAAATAACATCGCCCCCCGACGAAGGCGGAACATAACCGCCGCCAAGCGCATTGATAATTCCTTCCAACTCGAATGGTATCGAATCAAATAAATTATTGGCATGAAATAAACTCGCATCAATAAGCGCAACATACGGATCGGAAGATTCTTCCCGTTTTTTCGGCGCGCCGGTAATCTCGCCCCAACGTGATTGTCCGCCGCCCATCATTCCGCCCATTCCTCTGCCGCTGCCCATTCCCCCCCCTGTACCGCTTGGCATTCCGCCGGGCATTTCACCCATTCCACCGCCGTCTTGAATTGCGCGGCGCATTGCCTCCGGCATCTCACCGCCATCAGGCATACGGAAATTTCCGTTTCTATTTCTGTTGTCATCTCTATTACTATTTCCGACATTATCGGCTTGAGCAGCATAAACCGGTGCAATTAACGCATTAACCGCAACAGGTTTACTTTCTGTTGTTTTTTCCGGCGTTGGTTTTTCATTCATTTCCTTGTCCTCATTTTTGTTTTCGTTTTTCGGCATTTCAGTTTCCTTTTTTGGTGTTTCGCTTTCGTTTTCTTTTTTCGGAGTATCGTCAACGATTTTACCGCTCAATACGCCCTGTACAAAATATTTCATTCCTTCGGCGTTATCGGCGGGAAGATCAGATAATTTACCGGATTCACGGATTTTTTCAAGTTTTTCGATTCCCGGTTCGCCCAACATTGCCGTAACCGTATCAACAATTTGCGGAACCGTCCACTCACGACCAATCACATGCAAACCGTCCTGAATATTCACATCCGCAAGATGATCCAAATATTCATCAAGTTGCTCAATATCTTTTTGTGTCAATAAAGCGTCTTCAGGCGGATTTTCTTTGTAACCGATTTCCTTGAACATATCGTTTTTTTGTACCATTTCGGTCAATGATTTAACCAATTCCATTTTGAGAGCATCACCTTCAACAGTACGAAAATCATGAATCTTATCACTCATCCGGCTAATATCGCCATAGAGTTCCGCTTTGGTAAACGGCGGTGTCAAATGTGTTACCATTACCGCACCGGCACGCCGTTTGGCAAGAAGTGCTTCGCCGATATTGTTAATAATGTACGGATAAATATGAGGCATATCACCGGTCAAAATCGTGGGCCAACAATAATCGCTCAACACCGCCGATTTTCCTTTTGTAAACTCCATAGAACCATGCGTACCGAAATGAATCATTGCGTCCGCCTTGAATCCATGCCGAATCCAAAGATACGCTCCGAGATAAGAATGCGGCGGCGGCTGGTCTGTTCCATGAACTGCCGACATTTCGTCCGTAATCACTCCTTCGCCTTCTTTAACCGTAACATTCGTACCGGAAACACCGCCGGCGGTGTTTGCCGTAACTGTTTGTGTGGCTGTATTTACCGTATCGGTTTCAACTGTGGCGGTTTTAACTGTATCGGTTTTAACATCAGCGGCGGTTTCTGTTTCACCGGAAATAATCGCAGCACTGGGTAACGGCATCAACGCAATATTGCCCAACCGGACACGTGTTACAATTAGATACGGTTTGCCGTCTTTTTGTACGGTATTCTGTTTACCGGGAACATCACCCCAAACCCGAATTAACGCTTTTCGGTTTGGTTCCGGCACATCGTTTTGCAGCCAAGCGGCATATTCTTCTGCGGGAATATAAACCGGATCACCTTCACGAAGATATTCTTCCCACGAACCTTGCGCCCAACCGCCGATTATTCGCCCTTCTTTTTGAATCAAGTCGGCAAGACCTTTTGAATCAGCGGGTAAACGACCGCCAAGATCATAGCCTTCCTCCTGCATCTTTTTAAGTACGTTAAATAATGAATCAACCGTTTCCATACCGGCGGCGCCAAGCGGCGAATGCCCCGGCGCTTTGTAATAAATAATCACAACCCGTTTATCGGCGTTTGATTTTCGTTTCAGTGTAATCCAGCGGTTGACTCTTCGGACGAGCATTTCTATTCGTGTTGTGAGCGGCATTCTGACCGAGAGCCCGTCTTCATTGACGGAACGTGCGGCAATTGCGGTTGGTTCGATAACGCCGTCAAGTTCCGGTAACACTAACGCCTGTCCCGTATAACCTCCGGTCATTGCGGTCGGTTCGTTCAGCCAGTCTTCCTGCGTTGCCATAATATTAACAATATTTATGCACGGAATATTTTGTTCCTGCAAAAATGTAACCGTTTCGGCACCGACAAGACTTCCCATCGGCGTAAAAAGAATCACATCCGGTTTAATTTCTTCGAGTTGCTGCCGTCCGCCCATTCCCGCCAAAGCGTACACACGGCAACCGCTTTCGGCAAGACGGCGGTTTATCAGATCAACCGCTCCGCGTTCAAGATTATCGTAAAAATTAATAAACGCTCCGGTTAATACAACACGCGGAGCATCTTTAGACATTTTAGGATAAGCGGTATCGAAATAAGCGTCGTATTCCTGTAACGTTTCATAAAGTTTTCCGTCCAGATGAAAAAATCCGCTGCGCGGACGTTGTTTGGGTTCGGGAATGTCCGCCTTGTAACCTTTGAGTTCGCGTGCGAGATAACGTAACCCATTTCCAAGATTTTCCGCACCTCCTGCCGATGCGTATTGTCCGAATTTTTGTCCGATTTCTTTGGGAATATTATTGAGTTCTCTGGTTGACTCACGTGTTGCGGCGGACACTTGAATATAAGCGCCAAGTTTTGCGGCTTTACGTACATTTTCCAATTCCGCATCGGTCGGTTGCCAGCCCATACCGCGAAGCATAACCAAATCGTAATTTTCAAACGGCGCAGTAGCGATTTCTTCTTTCATGTAACGATGGACGGCAAAATTAGTTCCTTGAACCGCTTCCTGATAGCCGACCCATTCGCTGTCATATTCCGCAACAATTGCAATTCGCATCGGACGAAGAAACCGGTGGTAAAAAGCGTAACCGCCCCACGCCAACACACCAAGAAAAATTATCGTTAAGAAAATCGAAAAATATTTTTTCATTGTTTTGTACTAAAAAGGATGTAATATAAATTGTTACAACGGAAGAGATTTAGAAATCCTTCTGTTACATGTGATGATTATAAGTTTTTAATTCTTTTAATTCTTGATTATTTGAATATTGTTATGGTTTGTATTCGACAAGAACAGTTTCCAAACCAAGCCCGTCTTCGATTTCTCGTAAGACACGAAAAGCAATATCGTCATCATGGACATAATCGTCCAAAGCGATAAAACGCCATGGATGGGAAAGGCTACAAGTGTACAATAAAATGCTGCCTCGTTCGGTAAGAAGGGTAGCGGCTTGGGAATAATTCCAGCCGAGCCGACGGATGTACACGGATTCTTTCGGACCAAGTGAATAATCTTTAATAAATTCCGATGCCTTAACGGGAATAAACATTTCCGGCATGACACGTAACAAATGTTTGAAACTACGGTTAATATAGTCCCGTTTTGTCATAGGTCGATGTATATCTGTTACTTTATCATAGTCCACTTTTTTCATTTCGGACGAGAAAGCACTCCTGATAAATACCAAATATTTTTGTTCATTAGTCATTGCTTGATGTCTTCCTTCTCTTTTATTTTTTCCTGTTTTTGCTGTTTTTTCATTTGTTCGACAATTAAAGCATCAAGACGACATGCCAAGTCCATGCAGCCAAAATTTTTGTAATAACTGGAAAGAGATATACCAATATTACCTCGAATAAAAACAACTCGCCTGTCGTTTAAACCTTTGGAATTAGCACTAACAAAACATATATCACCAGGACCTTTATCAAACTTATACAGACTAAAAATATTCTCAAGTGGCATACTCGAAATACACAAATTCCTAACAAGAAAATTAGCGGCATCTTCAAAGGAAACCGCGCAACAAATACGCATCCTTATATGCCCTTCAGTTTTATTATGAGTTTGTAGATCAGGAGGTACTGACCATTTTGTCTGATTAACAAAAAAATCCAAATCAAAAGTGTTTTGCATACTATCCGCATTATAAAGTATAATAGATTCGGAATTTCTAATTTTATAACCAGAAATCCTTTTTTGATTGATAGATACTTTATCTATAAACTTTATTGATTGTTTGTTTACCGGTAAAATTTGCAAAATTTCTTCGATTTTATTAATTTTTTCTGTTTCTGCTACAAATCTATTTACTCCGCCTAACTTACGTATAGATTCTAATTGCTGTTGGAATTTTTGGGAATCAAAATCATTGGGTTCCCAAGATAGTTTAATTTCTGTAATCATATTATTTGCCTGTTCCTTGCCATTAATCGTATTTTGTATGATGACAAATAGGATAGGGCAAAAAAACAGCAAAAGTATCTTATTATTCATTATTTTCTCCTTTAAATTATTCTAAAAAGATTATAGAACGAAACTCGTAAGTCATATCAGTTGCATTTTCTTTGTAGGTATTACCATATTTTAAGTTATGTTCAATATTGGCTTGAAAATCAATTACCTTTTCAAAGTAATTAATAACAGTTATTCCGGTAATAGGACCGGCACATGCATCATAAACAAGATTGTTTAATACAACAAAAGCATGATTTCCAAACGAAGTTCGTATTTCTGTTATATTTCCAGTAGTATCCGTATGTTCGATAAAAGGAAAACCATTTATTGAAAATCCCGATGTATCAAACGGACTACCAGCAAACGGATTGTTTGTAATAATATTTCCGACAAGCTCTGTTGTTTCAATATACCCAAATGGATTTGAAAATGCATATTGGACATTCATACCGAATAGCCGTCCGAAAACAGTCAAAGCTGCCGCTTGGTCGTAACAATTAGCCGTATTACCTTTTCCCTTTGTTATATATGCTGCTGTATCGAAAGAATATCCATAGAACACTGTTGGATTTAAGGGATCATCAAATTTCGGTTCGTAATATTTCGCTTCGCCACTTGTTGTATCATATGTTAATCCATGACCTTCGATGACATCGGTAGTTGCTGAATCATCTTGAGCGTGCAAGAATGTTGTTAGACGCGATAAAGCTAATTCCGGCGAGCTATTTCCCTTAACTGCAGCAGTTCCAATCGTAAATTCCAATGCTGCAACCCATGGTTGAATTTTATCATCTTGAGGGATTGTTTTTGACGGATCACTGAGGTCGGATATTGTTGTATCATTGACATTCCATGGGGTTTGCGGAGTATTGAGAATGGTATAAAACGTAACCATATCTGTTTCGAGTGCTTGACCGATTCCGTCCGTTTTTCCAATTATTTTCGTAACATACCAGTCGAACTTACTTTGTTCTTTGTTGATCTTATCTGAAGTGTTTGACGATGCAGCAAATTCGATAAAACCATCCACTCCTGAAACCGATTTGCCACCAGTTGAAACTCCATTGGTAAATGTTGCCGTTGTTTCTTCACAACCACCGATAGCAGTATTAGTCATTGTTACAATTGTTCCATCGGCGGTTGTTACTGTTGCCGGTACTGCGGTCGCTTTCAAATTCAAAGTAACCGTATATGGAATCACCAGACTCATCACAAAACGATTATAAATTGTAACACTTTTATTGGCAAGATATAATACTGTTTTATTTCCAGCGGCACCGTTGGGAGTTGTCCAAGTAGCAGATGTATTTTGTATCAATTCTGCGCCGTAATGCTTAGTGTTGGCTGTACCGTTGGTACGAATATTGATTCCGTCACTGCCGTCATTTGCTGTTCGGTCATGGTTAAACGCCATATCAACTGTAATAGAAAATACAGAAAACCGTGTCCAGTCACTACCGCCGCCAACGGACAATGATAAACTGCCGCTTGTTATTCTTGACATGAGTATCTTCATTGTTATTTATTTTTTTGTTTTCTTTCTTCACGGATTTTGTTTCTCAATGCGTCTAATTCATCCGATGTTTTAGAACGCGGGAGATTTTCTTCAATAATTTCATTGTTGATTGCCCGAAATAGTTGCATTGCTTCATTGTATTCCGGCGGCGAACCGAGTTTCCTATATTCTTCTTCCATAAAATCCATAAAATCCTGATAGTCAACAAATGCTGTCAATCGCATA
>JAITQV010000646.1 GCA_031288765.1 Planctomycetaceae bacterium | reverse complement strand
GTGAAATTTGACAATTCAAAAGGTAGGCAATCGTTGGGTGAAAGCCCCTCGCCGAGCGGTTGCGTCGGCGTCAGCCGACAGTGAATTTGTACAATGGTTGTTTCGATTGCCTATCGGCAAGCAACCGTGGGTGAAAACCCTTCGGCGAAAGGTCGCCTACCTTGTGATTTCCTAATCAGAAACAAAAACGCCGTCAATTTGATTTTTTATTGGCGAACACCCGTGTTTTTTCCTCCCCCCTTTAATTCGGAAAAGTATCCGGTATAATCTTGTTTTGATGTACTTGGTTTGGAACTTCCAAACGATTAAATAACCCTTTGTTTCATGCGCTAACTACGCCATAACCTTCAATGACAAGACGACTTCTAATCGCCGGAAACTGGAAAATGAATCTCTCCCTCGCCGCTTCCCTAGAATTGGCGGAAGGATTAAAAAAAGTTGTTGCCGGAATAAACAATCTCGATATTGCGGTTTGTCCGCCCAGTATTTATGTTCAACCTGTTGCCGCCGCGCTGAAAGATTCCAATATCGGTGTCGGAGCACAAAATGTTTATTTTGAAAAAGAAGGAGCCTTCACCGGCGAAATCAGCACCGGAATGCTCAAAGATGTCGGCTGCCAATACGTTATTCTGGGTCATAGCGAACGCCGGCATATTCTCGGCGAATCAAGCGAAACCATCAACCTCAAAACTCATGCCGTTCTTGCCGCAGGGTTAATTCCTATCGTTTGCGTCGGTGAACTGCTCAAAGAACGTGAAACCGGAACAACCGAACAAGTTATTCAACGGCAAATTGACGGTTCTTTTTCGGGTGTTACGGCGGAAGATCTTCGGAAATGTGTGATCGCTTACGAACCGGTTTGGGCTATCGGAACCGGTAAAGTCGCCACACCGGAACAAGCCGAAGAAGTTCATCTTGCCATCCGAAAAATGATTGAGAAAAATTACAACAAAGATGTTGCCGAATCCGTCCGAATTCAATACGGCGGAAGCGTCAACGACAAAAATGCAAAAGAAATCCTTGCCAAACCCAATGTGGACGGTGCTTTGGTCGGCGGAGCCTCTTTGAAAGTGGAGCCGTTTTTGGGTATCATCAAATCCGTTTAATTACTCCTTATATCTATTATGTTGCACACTTTTTACGTTTTTGTCCTCATTGTACTTTCACTTTTTATGATCGTCCTGATCCTGATTCAGCGGGGAAAAGGCGGAGGTTTAGCTGGTGCATTCGGCGGTATGGGAGGACAAAGTGCGTTCGGAACCAAAGCCGGTGATGTATTCACAAAAATTACCATTGTAACCGCGATTATATGGATTATTCTTTGTACCGCTATTTATTGGAATCTAAAACGCGGCGGTTACAAAGGAATCGGCGACGGTTTTAGTGAAATTCCCGCCGCAACCGCTCCGGCGAATCCCTCAACCTCCGATTCCGCAACCTCAACTCCGGACGCATCACCGCCGGTTTCAACACCAACTCCGGTTCCTGCGTCGGAACCGGCACCGGAAAAAAAGCCCGAATAATAAATTAAAACCGCAACTGTTCAAAAAACCAAACCGTTTATGCTTTTCAGTATGACAGGTTACGGTATTGCCGTTTGCCGAACGGAAGAGATTATTGTTTCCGTAGAGTTGAAAGCGGTTAATAACCGTTATTTTAAATTATCGCTCCGAATGTCGGATGGTTACGGTTCTTTGGAAACGAGAATCGAACCGTTGATTCGGAGTTTCGTCGAACGCGGATCCGTCAACGCCAATATTCATATTCGTCGGGAAAAAAAGGCTTCCGATTATAAAATTTCGGTTCCTGTTTTGTCGTCTTATTTTGAGCAATTGGTTGAACTTGGTTCTCAATTGGGACATGTCGGAGAAATTCCTTTGCCGTCTTTGGATCGTTTGGTTTTTCTGCCGGGCGTTATAGAAATAGGAACGAATATGAATCATTGTGATGAAGAGAACGAAAAAATCCGAAATATTGTTGAAAAAACTCTTCGTGAAGCGTTGGAGGCTCTTCAAACCATGCGTCAGGCGGAAGGGGCTTCGATGCACAAAGACCTGGAAGCCAATATCGCAACACTTTACCGGTTGATTGAAAATGTTGAACAATTGGCGCCGCGAGTGGTTCCGCTGTATCAACAAAAATTATTGGAACGTATCGGAAAAGTTATGCCGGAACAGGAATTATCATTGAACAGTACCGATTTACTTCGTGAGATTACTGTGTATGCGGATCGTTGCGATATTTCCGAAGAAACGGTTCGTTTTCGGTCACACCTGACACAATTTACAGACGCAATGCTTTTGAAAGAAAGTTGCGGACGAAAACTTGATTTCCTGACGCAAGAGTTGTTACGGGAAACAAACACCATGGGTTCCAAAGCCAACGATGCCGATATTACGAAAAATGTTGTCGAAATGAAAACGGTTATTGAGCGAATCCGCGAAATGGTACAAAATGTCGAATAATTTCAGCCGTAAATATCTGTTTTAATTTTACCGCCAAACGTTTTTAACCGCAGGATACACGGAATTTGTAAGCATAGTTATATCAGTTGCGTTATTTACTTTATGGCGGAGAACATTCATGATTTCATTTTTCGGACATCATGATTAAGAAGCGTGAACAAAATGGAACCAAAGATGCAGCCGAAATTATTAGTTGTTTCCGGTCCTTCGGGAGTGGGCAAAGGGACGCTTTTAAGGCGGGTATTTGCGGAGAGCGGATTTCCGTTAATGATGAGCGTGTCCGCAACAACCCGCAAACCAAGACTCGGCGAAATTAACGGCGTTCACTATCAATTTTTGAGTGCGGAAGAATTTGAAACAAAACGAAAGGCGGGAGAATTTCTCGAATGTTTTGAAGTTTTCGGAAAGGGAACTTGGTATGGAACACTTCGCCGCACGGTTGAAGAAGGGCTTGTTGCCGGAAATTGGGTGGTATTGGAGATTGACATCAAGGGAGCCCGCACTGTTAAAGAACAATTTCCCGATGCAGTTTTATTGTTTATTGAACCGAAAAATATTGACGTTTTGAAAGAGCGTTTGCTTGGTCGCGGCACGGAAACCGAAGAGGCAATGCGGCGGCGATTGGCGACGGCTTTGGAAGAACTCGAACACGCCCATGAATTTGAACATCGGATTGTTAACGACGATTTGGATATTGCCGTAAGACAGTTTATTGATATTATTAAGTCAAAGGTGTGAGAATCACGAATAATTTTTTGTTTTTCTCACGGGTTTACTTGTTTCACTTTTTTTATTTGTTTACTTAAAATGATTGAAGAACTCAAAGACGAACAATTGATTGCCAAAGTTGGCGGTCGATTTAAACTTTCCGCCTTAATCCAAAAACGGCTTGTTACGTTGAACAAAGGTTCACGTTCGCCGGTTGATATGGAGAGGTTTTCTCTTAAAGACGGTTCCTCTACCAAAGACAAATTGAATATTGTCATCCACGAAATTCTGCAAGATAAAATTTATCTTGACACGGAAGACAAAAAGCG
Source organism: Planctomycetaceae bacterium (assembly GCA_031288765.1). Classification (GTDB taxonomy): domain Bacteria; phylum Planctomycetota; class Planctomycetia; order Pirellulales; family Thermoguttaceae; genus WRKP01. The sequence continues at coordinate 9,057 of JAITQV010000646.1, read as the reverse complement.
CGGAGGACATTTCGACAGCAATGTTGACATGGTACTGGATTCCGAGTTTACCGAAGGGTTTTGAGGAACAAAATAGTTACAGGAACAAGATTTCAGTGATTTGTATCTATTCAGTCATCTGAAAATAGGGCTGAATAGATACGATTTAACACCTTGCGGTAATCTGATTTCCGCAGGACGAACCTCATTTTTCTAACAAAACAACCTTTGTAGTTAATAACTAATAGTGAATAGTTGATAGTTCGCAAGCGGATTAAACATGTTGCAGTAATAATTCCGCTTGCGTCCTCCACTATTAACTATAAACTATTAACTATTAGCTGCTAAGGTTGTTTTGTTCGGAAAATCAGGTTGAAAATAAGGTTGGTGGAAACGATTGCCATACGTTTGGGCAAATTCCAATGAGATATTACTGAAAATCTGTATCTACGAAAATCAGCGTCGTCTGCGGACGATTTTGCTTTTACCTTCTTAGGTTTTGGAAACTAGCATACAGATTTTGAACGATTACGATTTTTTACCTTTAACGTCAGTATATTTTTTATATCCTTAACAATTATGTTGATAGCAACATCATTTTCTTCTTGAAAAATTACCGACAAATCAGGCATAAAATTTGATAAATCATATATTCGGCTTTCACCTCCCCACAACCACGAAAGGATATGTATAAGAGCGGAAAGAATGATATAGCGGTTTTCATCATACAAGTATGTTTTGGTACACTCTATTACATCTTTGGGAGTTTGCGCGACTGCCATTAAACAATCTGCAATGACATTTCCTACATCAAAATAGATTCCTTTACTGCTAAATGGAGGAAATTCTTTTATAATCGAACTGCCGTCCCATCCTGTTTTTTGCATCAAAATAGCAAGTATGTTAATCGTAATTTCAAGTTCATCGGATGTTTTTGGGGTATCCATCCATGAATACCATTCCATTAACGTATTTATATGCATCTCCGGCAGTGATTGCGTAAGAATTTTTTGAACAGTATCATGTTGCGGACTACTGTATAGTTTTTCAATCGCATCACCGATTAGACGAATATTTCCTGTATCATTATCTGATTTATATGATAATGATAATTTATTAAATTCATCAAATAATTTCAATATATCAGACGGTTTCGGTATATTTTCGTTATTCATTTTCGGTTAAAAAATAAATTGGTGAATAGTTACGGATTTTTCATTTAGGTCTTGTTTCCAACGCGTATTTTTAAGACATGAGGTTTTTAAGAGTTCCCAAAAGTGTTCAACCTCATTTTGATAATATTGGTAATTCGTTTTATAAAATAGTTACGAACAGGACTATGATGTTTCGAGTTTCAATATATTTCGAACCGGTACAAAATTGAAATCGTTGAGCAAACATTTTAACCGTAATTCCGTCCGGTGCAAGTTCAGATAATGCCGGAAACGGCTTTTCAAAGGTGCTTTGGGAATTTGCGGCTGCTTCGGGTCAAGCTCCCACGGATGAATGTAAAACACAAACGGTTTGCCCGAAATATTGATCGAACGGAGCCAATGTGCCGTTACAAAATAAGGGAAAAACCGAAAATAACCGCCGCCGCCGGTCGGTAAATTTTGCCCGAACCGCCGGACAACCGCCGGAGGAAATTCCCGAATCATTCCCGATTCCGTTGTTATATCGTGAATCTCAAGCGGCGCATCGGCATTGCCGTGTAAATCGTGATGAATCGGAAAAACACTGCTGTCGTAACAATAGCCCTCCTCAACCAGAATACGATGCGCCCACGGAGTTCGTTTAACGATGGAAAAACTGGGCGCACGGTAACCGATGACGGATTGACCGGATTGTTCTTGCAACAGTAACCGTGTCCGGCGGACATCGTTACGGAATTCCGCTTCCGTCATTTCGTACACTAATTGATGCATAAAACCGTGCGACGCAATCTCATGCCCCCGATTCGCAATTTCACGAACCAAATCGGGAAACCGTTCCGCAATCCAGCCAAGTACAAAAAATGTTCCGCTGACCGGTTTGGGATTTGAGTCGAGAATATCAAGAATTTTCCGGGTATTGGCAACAACCCGCGATTCCCACAAACCCCAATCCTTCGGCGAAATCATTCCGGCAAAAGCCCCAACCTGATAATAATCTTCCACATCAACAGAAAAAGCATTTAACATCATTTTAGATTTTATAGGAAATTGGTCATATTCCGGCGGTTTTATATTTTTCCGTCGGGCAATTGATATTCCGCAGGGACTGTAAATCTTACCAAAAACGAACCTAAATATGAAGAGTATATCGAAATATATCGAAATATGGAGAACTTCAAACGTCAATCGGAAAACTTCAACTGCCAAATGAAGAAATTCAATGACCAATTGGAGAAATCCAATCGCTAATTGGAGAATTTCAACCGCCAATTGACAAATTTCAATGACCGATTGGAGAATTTCAATGACTAATTGGTAAATATCAATGACCAATTGGTAAATACCAACGACTAATTGGTAAATACCAACGGCTAATTGGTAAATACCCATGACCAATTGGTAAATCCCAATGACCCCTTGGTCATTACCAATGACCAATTGGTAATTACCAACGGCTAATTGGTAAATATCAATGACCAATTGGTAAATACCAACGACCAATTGGTAATTACCAATGACTAATTGGTAAATACCAACGACCAATTGGTAAATACCAATTACTGCAATTTTCTTCTCAGAATGCTTTAAAAAGATACAAACTTACCCAAAACTGTTGTAAAATGAAACAATTCGGTCAAATTTTCCGGCTTTTTCTCGAAAGACGTTCAAAAAATGTTCATTTCTCTGAACACTTTGCTGATTTGGGGTCAAGGCATAACCGCCGGATCGGAATCCTTAACCCTACAAAAAGTAGGTAACCTTGTAGTTAATAGTTAATAATGAATAGTTAATAGTTCGCAAGCGGGAATTATTATATTGCGATAGAAAATTCGTATCCGACACTATTAACTATTCCCTATAAACTATTAACTAAAACGCCGCCTATCTTGTCAGTGTTGTGTTCTTCGATTAAAATGTCCCCTTAAAATAATCCGCAGATTGCACAGAAAAATTTGATTTCAACCGCTCTATTTCATGATTAAAAAATATTTGTTTTATTTGTTCCGCTGGCAACTGTCAACCCCGATTTTAGCCCTCGTTTTATGGGCATTACGCGGTTATAACGATTGGTTTGTTACGGTTATCGCCAATTTATTGGGCGGTTTGATTTTCTTTTGGGTTGATCGTATCATCTTCAAGGTCGAATACAGAAACCCCTTGTGGGAAATTAAAGATGATATCGTTTGCGTCAACTGCGGAAAAATCTGTAAAGGATACCGCTTGGTAAAAACCTCCAACTATGACCGCCTCAATGATAAACATCCCGAATTTCGTTGCGAAACATGCTCCGAAGAAAAAATTAAACAACTCAATGACCGCGGCATAATCGTGTAAAATAAAGCGTGCAAAATATATTTTGTTATGTAATTGTTCGGCGGAATGTTTTTTTAACACGGAAAAACACAGAACAATAACTTCCGCAATAAAAAACAAACCGTATCTGTAACTTTTAACTCAAACCGAATTTATACCCGCCCGTGAACGAAAAAAATTTTTCGGAAATAACTGTCGAAACGATTTTATCCGTTCCTTTTCAGGAAAACGGATATCTTATTTATCGGGTCGGCAATCAGGATTGTTTGCTTGTTGATCCCGGTTTTGAACCGGAGAAAATTATTGAACGTGTCAAAAACAAAAAACTTCATCCGATTGCTATTCTTGTTACTCACGGTCATGCCGACCATATCGCCGGAATCGACGCCGTAAAATCCGTTTGGAAAAACTGTAAAATTTATATCGGCGAAGAGGAAAAAGAAAAACTGATTGATGCGGAACAAAATCTGTCCGCGCCTTTTGGCTTTGCCGTAACGGTTGCGCCGGCAGATGTTTTGCTGCACGACGGCGATAAATTGGATTTAGCCGGAATTTCAATTGAAGTGCGGCACGTTCCGGGACACAGTAAAGGACATGTGGTCTATTTTCTTCCGGTAAATTCCAAACCGATTCTCTTTACCGGCGATGTCATCTTCAAACAAAGTATCGGACGAAACGATTTTCCCGATGGAAATCCGGCAATTCAAATGGAAGCAATTCGTTCGCAAATTCTTTCGTTACCGGATGAAACAATTATTTATGCCGGTCACGGCGCAGTAACCACCGTCGGAGCGGAACGGCAAACCAATCCCTATTTACAATTCGAACGAAAATAAATTAAACCGGCATATCACGGCGGGATGAAACCATTACAAAAATCAATTCCGTATCAACCGCTTTCCTTATTTTTTGTTGCGGCTGTTTCGGGTATTCTTCTTGATCGATTGACCGGTGTGTCGTGGAATTTTTGGATCATTCTTTTTTCGGTAACGTTTGTAGGTTGGGTTCCGGCGGCTCTTTGGAAACGTTCGATAATATCAACGGCTTTGCTTCTTGCGGTTTGTTGTTCTTGTTTTGGTTTTTGGCATCATTGCCGTTGGAACCGTTTTTCGGAAAACGATCTCGGATTTTACGCACGGAAAACAGACGAACCGGCGGCAGTGCAAGGTTCCGTTTGTGAAATGCCGCGTTATTTTCCGAAACCGCCCTTCGATCCGGGCAAAATTTTTGCGGTTTCGGAACGGACGTTTTTCACGCTTCGTGCGGAACGTTTGCGTAACAGGGACGATTGGATTCCGGTGAGCGGGCGTGTTTTGGTGGTTGTTGACGGAGATTGGCGGAGTCTTCGTATCGGCGACACCGTTCGGATTTTCGGTACATTATCGAAACCGCTCAGCCCTCAAAATCCTGAAGATTACGATTATGCCGGTATGTTGCGCGGTCACCGGATTCTTTGTATTATCCGCGTACCCGCACGGAATGCAATTTCCGTATTGAAAACAGGAAACCCCGGTATTGCCCGATTTCTGGAAACGGTTCGCCGAACCTGTCAGGCAAATTTTCAACACCGAATGAGTTCGGAAATTTCTCCGCTTGCGGCGGCAATGATTCTTGGAATTCGTGAAGGTGTTGACGAAGAAACGTCACAAAATCTGATTGAAACCGGAACAATGCATATCCTCGCCATTTCCGGTTTACATATTACGATTGCCGCGATAATTGTTACCGGTGTTCTTAATTTATTGGGAATTTCGAGACGTATTCGCGCCGTCATTATTTTTGCAGCAGTTATTGCCTACCTCTTTTTAACCGATCTCCAAACTCCGGCAATTCGTTCAACCGTGCTGATTTGTGTGATTTCGATGTCGGTTTTTCTGAACCGCCGCTCGTTCGGCGTCAATACACTTTGCGCAACAGCATTAGTTGTACTGTTATTGAATCCGACGGAATTGTTCCAATTCGGCGCCCAACTTTCCTTTTTTGCAACAGGAGCCTTTTTTTGGATTCCCAAAACCGACACGTTCCGCCAACTCTTTTTCGGTGAAGAAGAAATCACTGGAAATATGAAATCCAAATTAAGCAACATCGAACGTTTCGAAACAAAACATTGGCTGGTATTGCGGGTTGCACGGTATTTTTTGAAAAAATGTTCGGAACTTTTTCTCATCAGTCTTGTGATTTGGGGAATTTCAATGCCGTTAATTTTAGACCGGTTTCATCTTTTCACACCGGTTGCCGTTTTGGTAAATCCGTTACTTTGGATTCCATTGACGGCTTCAATGATTGGCGGTTTTTGTACAATGATTTTTGGTAACGTTCCAATATTGGGAGATTGTTTCGGTTGTTTGACGGATTTTTCGTTTCGCGGGCTTTTTGGTATGATTGCTTTTTTTCAACATCTCGGCGGACATTACTGGGTTCCGGGACCGCCGGTTTGGTGGAATCTCGTTTATTGTTTTGCTTTTATATCTCTAACATTTTTACCGGTTCGCCGTTTACCGCCGAGAGTGTTGGCGATTCCTCTTTTCATTTGGATTGCAATTGGTTTTAGTTATGGATATCTTCGTGATCTCAACCGGTATTGGAATGATCGTTTAACACTTTCCGTTTTTTCGGTTGGTCACGGTAATTGTGTTCTTGTTACGACACCTCAGAAAAAAACTTTTGTTTTTGATGCAGGGTGTATTTCATCACCGCAACGGGCTGCCGACGTAATAAGCCGGGCAATCTGGCGGCTCGGCAAAATAAAAATTGATGCTGTTATCGTTTCACATCCCGACAGTGATCATTACAACGGTGTTACGATTCTTGCCGACCGGTTTTACATCGGAACGGTTTTTGTTTCGCCGTATATGTTTGAACCGCTTAAAATTCTTCAAAAGGAAATTGATGATCGAAAAATTACTTTCGATCAACTTGCGGAGGATGAATTTAAAGAACAACAATTATTGATGATGTTTCGGAAAAAACTTGCAACGAAAAAAATTCCGACGGTCGAAATCGGCGACGGTAATTCCCTAATGGAACAAGGACTTCCGAACAGTATTTTCCTGCATCCGCCCATAACCGGTTTTGTGGAGCGGGACAACACAAACGCATCGAGTTTAGTATTTCGTTTTGAACATCGGGGAATGGGAGTTTTATTATCGGGAGATTTGGACGGGCGTTTTCCGCCGCCGTTTTTGAAACGGCAACCGATTCCGTGTGAAATTGTTATGGTTCCGCATCATGGCGGTCGTTCAAAACACACGGAACCGCTTCTTAAATGGGCAACTCCGAAGTTATTGTTATTTAGTGCGGGGCGGTTTACGCATAATGATGCTGTTCTGGAAAGTTATCGGCAACGTCATTTTATTGTACACAGTACGTTTGAAGAAGGTTGTATCGAAATTTCCATTGACCGGCAATATCCCTCCAAAGAATAAGTCTAAAAGGAAATTCCAAAAACCGTTGTCCGAAACAATCTTTTTGGACAGAATAAACAGAATTATACGTATCTGTCATTGATAGGGATTTCCTACGGAAATTTTTTGACGGTGTCTTGCAAGCTTATATTTTTGAGGTATATTATACGCCTGTAAATAAATGATGTTTTCAATCGGTGTAAAAATGTCGGCAGATAGAAGTTCGGCAATAAAAGTTCGCAGGAATAATTACTCCGGTATTTCATCGGATAAAAATGTCATTTTCAGTCAAACTTTGTCAAATTTGTTTATTTACATTTTCAACTCCTAACACCTTTCCACTATGGCTGTAACAATTTATTACGAAAAAGACGCCGATCTTTCAAAACTTAAAGGCAAAACGATTGCGATTCTCGGTTACGGTTCGCAAGGTCATGCACACGCCCAAAATCTTCGCGACAGCGGTTGCAATGTAATCGTCGCCGAAGTCAAAGGAACACCCAATTACGATTTGGCTGTTCGGGACAAATTCAAACCGCTCACAACAGAAGAAGCGGTAAAACGTGCCGATTTAATTGTTCTCACACTTCCCGATGAACTTCAAGCGGGTATTTTTGAGGCACAAATCCGCCCAAACCTCGCCAAAGGGAACCTTGTTATCGCAACACATGGTTTTAATGTCCATTACGGTCAGTTCAATATGCCCGAAGGAGTTTACGCGATTCTTATTGCTCCGAAAGGTCCCGGACATCTGGTACGAAGTGAATTTACCAACGGCGGCGGTGTTCCGTGTCTTATTGCACTTGGCGAAGGTGCGGGCGATAAAGAACGGAAAATCGGACTCGCTTACGCCAAAGGAATCGGCGGAACACGCGGCGGTGTTATCGAAACAACCTTCGCCGAAGAAACCGAAACCGATTTGTTTGGTGAACAAGTTGTTCTTTGCGGCGGAGTTTCCGCTTTGGTTCAGAACGCCTTTGAGGTTTTGGTCGAAGCCGGATATCAACCCGAAATGGCTTATTTCGAATGTATGCACGAACTCAAACTAATTGTGGATTTGTTCTATCAAGGCGGTTTGAATTATATGCGGTACAGTATTTCAAACACGGCGGAATTCGGCGATTACACTCGCGGTCCTCGGATTGTTACCAACGAGACAAAAACCGAAATGAAAAAAATCTTAACTGAAATTCAAACCGGTGAATTTGCCAAAGAATGGTTGCTCGAAAACAAAGTTGGGGCTCCAAAGTTCAAACGAATCCGCGCCATTCAGCGACAACATCAACTCGAAGAAGTCGGACGGCGACTCCGGAAACTCATGTCTTGGATCGACGCAAAAGAATTTTAAATATTAAAATTCCGAAAAAAATTGGAAGAATAAAAACTTCCTAAGATGCGAAGATAAATTTCCCAAAAAAATTCCTATGTAAAAAATTTAGGGAATAGGGAATAAAGTCTTCTGTTGGCAACAACAGGGGACTTTTTTTCTTTCCGCAAACAAACGGTTTATTAAATAAAAGTAGATAGAAGATATGAGCAAGAGACCTTCTTTTAGCAAAAGACACCAAGGAAGGGCAATCTGTGAAGTCGCGTTGGAAAACCGACCCGTATAAAATCGAATTTTCCCTTCACAGATCACTGGGAAGGACTCGAACCTTCGACCTACGGATTAACTGTCCGTTGATCTGGCTACTGATAATCCGATTAATTGATACAGATTGACGTAAAATACCATAAAATCGGAACGCAAACAAGCCCTATTTTTGATGTAAAAACAGATAAAATGAATAGATATTGACGGCGGTTACTTTTCTTCGCCGACCGCTTTACGGAAGGCTTTCATCTCTTCCGTCTGAAGGTCTTCACGAATAACAACATTTTCGAGTAATTTATTTACTAGCTGTACTTTCCAAAAAATTTTGTTTTCAGTTGTCAATTCTTTAGTAATTTGTAACGGAGCGGAATGGCAGTGTCCGCTGATAATCATTGTCCCGAAAAGACAGTAGGGCACCTCTAAAAATTCAATATTTCATCAAAAAATTATTTGTAAGTCTTTATTTTTCAATAGCAAAAATTTGTAAAACTGAATTTTTAGAGGTGCCCAGTAAAATTATGCGGCTGGAATTATTGTTTCGTCCATTTGAATCATTTATTGCTCAAATTTCTCTGGCAGCCGGAATCAGATCTTTGAGTTTCTCGAATATTTT
>JAITQV010000567.1 GCA_031288765.1 Planctomycetaceae bacterium | reverse complement strand
AAATGAGAAAAAAAATTTCTTTGAGTGTTATTCAAACCATAATAGATATAATAGATGGATTTTTACGGGTGTCTTTGATTGAATGGATTGTAGTTATAACAATCATAGCAATTGCCTTTCCCCCCAAAAGTAAATATCTTGATCAACCTAGAGAAAAACATCATCCGGTAAAACAAATAGCATCTATTCAGCCCTACTTTTATGGATAAATAACCGAATAGATACGTTGTTATTATTGATTTGTTTTATTGTTATGTTTTTTTGGCGGATTAACAAACAAGACATTCGGAGAAGTTAAAGCCGGATCAGCAATAGACGGTTTGAGCTCCGCCTGAACCGGAACCGGTTCCTTACGAATAAACGGTTCAATAATTTGGTTGGTATTTTCGGAACGGACGTTTGTATTTCGGAAATCATCCATAGGAAGCAGGAAAAACAAATTTTTCAAACCCGGCGTCAAAGGAACCACCGGAGCAGTATCCGGTGCGAAAATTGAAAAAAGTGTATGGAACGAAACCAATCGGCGGTTTTCGTCGGGAAAATAAACCGTCATTTTACCAAGCCCTGAAGCATCGGGAACTTGGTGCATCAATGCGTTCTGCCATAATTCGTCCGGACGGAAAACAACTCCCTCCGGTTGTAACCGAAAATGAACCGCACACGCCGTAAACGGAATCATCGTGCGCGGCGATTCGGAAATATCGGACGGTTTGACAATCAGATTAAAACGTTCAATAATCCGTTGAAACAACGTTTTCTCTATCGAACCGTCAACAATCTGAAAACATCCTTCCGCTGTAAATATGTTCGGACCCAATGCCGCATGAGTCATTTGCAAATCCCGCATCGTTCCCGAAACGGAAAACGGAGTATATTCTTCGGCAAACGGAGCCATGTCAATGTCTTTAAAAGAAACATTTTTTAACCGGAGTGTCGGCGGAATTTCCGGGTTGCTGTTTTTTTCAACGGAAAATTCGCCGCTAAACCGGCTTCCGTGACCGAAACGGCGAAACGCCGAACAGAATACAGCCGCCAATTCACAAGGAACCGGTATTTTACCTGTCCGTAACGTTATCTCAACATTGTTTACCTGCCGCTTTTGGATTACGGAAAATTGTTGCGTTTCCAATTCGGAAAATTCGGGAACCTGAAATTCCCAATCGGAACGAATTTCATTTTTTGTCCGATAAAGATTGCCGCGGACAAACCGGACTCTATCCGGTTTTTCGTCCGGTCGTTGTTTGCTGTAAACACTGAAAATTCCAACGTTTTCAAAAACAAACTGAACCGGTGTTTCCGATAATAAATGAAATCTTGCCAAAATTTTTTCGAGCGTATCACGAACAGCAACCGCAGACGCAGAATCATGGTCAAATGTTAAAACCGAATCCGGTACAAAAATTTGTTGAAATCCGTTGGGTCGAACCGACGCCGTAAACGGCAATATCGGATTGTCCGAATGCTCGGAATTTGTTTCAATTCCGGGAAAAAACTTGTTGAAGTTTTCCGAAATAATGTACCGGCAATCAATTTCCGGCGCGAAAAAGATTGTTTTTGCGGAAAACGAATCGAGAAGCCGGACATTTTTCAATCGTGTACAATAAAACGACCGATATTCGACGGCGTCAATTTTCCAAGTCAAACCGGTTTGAACGGCGGCGTTGTATTCGAATTTCCGTGCGTTTGCCGGAATTTTACGCAACACGATTCCCGCAAGAATCCCAAGCGTGAGCAAAGGACCCAAAATAAAAAAAAGCAGGAGCGAAATAATTCGCCGTGTCTGATCGTGTAATGTCACGTTAATTGTTAATATGATTCCGGTTTGAGTTGTCCGGCAATTTCAAAGGCAATCACGTTTTCAACAACAACACTTGCCGCAGGAACCGCACAAACATCACTGCGTTCATAAAAAGTCGGCATGGGTTGTTTTGAGTTTAAGTCTATTGAGTCGAGCGGTTTTTTCAAGGTCGGAATCGGTTTCATAGCCGCTCTTACAATAATCGGTTGACCGTTTGAGATTCCGCCTTCAATTCCGCCGGCGTTGTTTGTTTTCCGTACAAAACCTTGTGAGGGAGTTTGTGCTTGCGCCGCGTCATAACCGATTGGGTCGTGCATTGCCGAACCCGGTGTTCGTGCCGATTCGAAACCGAGACCGATTTCAACTCCTTTGATTGCTTGAACCGACATAACAGCCTGAGCGAGTTTACCGTCGAGTTTGGCATCCCACTGCATACACGAACCAAGACCAATCGGTACGCCAAACACCCTGACTTCGATAATGCCGCCTACGGTATCGCCGGCGTTTCCGATTTCATCAATCCGCCATTTCAACACCGTATCATGTTCGGGATAAACCGTATAGAGTTCGCTGGAATTGCGGCGTTGCAATAATTCGTTGGGGTTAAGATCGTCCGGCGGTGCCGGCAAAGACAACGAACCGATACTCCGAACAAAACCGGCAACAATAATTCCGTGTTTTTCGAGGAATTGTTTTGCCAAAGCACCGGCGGCAACACGTCCGGCGGTTTCTCGGGCGCTGGCGCGTTCGAGGATTGGGCGAATCGGCAAACCGTATTTGACGGCTCCCGCCAAATCGGCATGACCGGGTCTCGGCTGTGTAATTTCCGGCGCGGTATCAATACGGCAATCGCGGTTTCTGATCCAAAGCGTCATAGGTGCGCCGGTGGATTTTCCCTGCCAAAGACCGGTCAGGATGTCAACGGTATCGGTTTCGATTTTTTGCCGTCCGCCGCGACCGTAACCGCCCTGGCGGCGGCGTAATTCCGTGTCGATTTTCGATTTATCAATTTCCAGACCGGCAGGAAAATTCTCCACCAGAGCCAAAATTCCTTGACCGTGTGATTCTCCGGCAGTTTTGTAATACATTGTTTTATCCTTAATTTTCACAAATTTTTCCGCAATAATCCGCAGAATGATACCTAATTTTCCGAAATCAATCCAGAGCGATTTTTACGCGTAAACAAATTAAATCCCGACTATCTTACAAAATTCCCCCGAAATAGTACAATGTTTTTTTACTGGGAAGCATTCTAAAAACAACTCCAAACTAAGTAATTCAACAAAACAACCGAATCGTTATAAATGGTTTCTTTACATGACAGTCTTGTTTCCAGTTCGGCACGGAAGTTACCGGTTCGTGTGCGTTCCGACCTGACCGCAAAACGTCAGCAATATCTTGGTCGGTCTTATTGGATTATTAAGGAACCCATTGGTTCGCGTTATTTTCGTTTTCAGGAAGAAGAATACGCAATTTTGCGTATGTTCGACGGAACGCATAGTCTTGACGATATTAAGGAGAAATTTGAAGAGGAATTTCCGCCGCAGAAAATATCCCTCGAAGAACTCCAACATTTTCTGGGGCAACTCCACCAAAGCGGACTCATCATCACCTCAACCCCCAACCAAGGTCCCGAACTTCTCAAACGGAAAAAAAAACGCTTCCGCCAAGAACTCTTCCAAAAATTCACCAACGTCTTGGCAATTAAATTCAAAGGATTTGATCCCGACCGGCTTTTGACATTTTTATTGCCGTTTGTCCGGTGGTTTTTTCATCCGGCGGTTCTTATCGGTTGTTTATTGTTGGGTTTTTCGGCGGCGTCGCTGGTTTTGGTCAATTTTGACACATTCCGCTCCAAACTGCCGGAATTTTATCAGTTCTTTAATCCGGTCAATCTGATCTTTCTCAGTATGACATTGGCGGGAACCAAAATATTACACGAATTCGGGCATGGTCTTACCGCGAAATATTTCAAGGGCGAATGTCATGAGATGGGCGTGATGATTCTTGTGTTGACGCCTTGTTTGTATGTGAATGTTTCGGATTCGTGGCTTTTGCCGAATAAATGGCATCGTATAGCGATTGCGGCTGCCGGAATGTTTATCGAATGCGTGTTGGCGTCCATTTGCACGTTTTTATGGTGGTTTTCGGAAGAAGGGCTGCTGAATTATCTTGCCTTGAACATCATGTTTGTTTCGTCGGTAAGCACGGTTTTGTTTAATATCAACCCTTTGCTCCGTTATGACGGGTATTACATATTGGCGGACTGGCTCGAAATTCCCAACCTGCGGCAGAAGGCAACCAAAATTCTGACTCGGAAATGTTCGCAATGGTTTCTTGGTATGGAGCAGCAGGATGACCCGTTTTTGCCGCAAAAAAATCAAATCCTGTTTGCTCTTTATTCGGTAGCGGCATTTTGGTATCGTTGGATTGTGATGGCGTCCATTTTGTTTTTCATTTACAAAGTGTTTCAGCCTTACGGTCTTCAGATTGTCGGTCAAATGATTGCGGCGATGTCGTTATTTAGTTTATTTGTGATGCCGTTGTACAAAGTTGCCAAATTTTTTTGGGTTCCCGGGAGGATTTACAAAGTGAAAAAGGCGCGGTTTTATCTTTCGTTGTTGCTGTTAAGCGGAATACTTGGTTTTTTGATTTTTTGTCCGTTGCCTTACACGGTGATAGCGCCGGCGGTTACGGAGCTTCGGGTATCCGATTCGCGGCAGGTTTATATTCCCGACATCAAGGGCGGTTGCCAACTCAAACGGATTGATGCGGTGCCGGGGCAGATTGTGCGTGAAGGCGAAATACTGGGGCTTCTCGAAAACCGAACCTTGCTCTTTGAACTTGTTGATGCCGAAGGAAAATGTAAGGAATTGGAACAGGAGATTGAGAAATTAGAACATCTTCGGATTTACCGGAGTGAAGCGGCGTTGCAGATTGCTCAGGTTCGGAAGTCGCTGATTGCCGCACGGGAGATTTATCGGAATTTGCTGCGGGACTTCAATTATCTGACGCTTCGTGCGCCGCGGGACGGGGTGGTTGTGTCGCCGCCTTGGAAACCGTATCAGGCTCCGCAGGATGACCAATTGCCGGTATGGTGGGGTTCGCCGCTGGAGCCTGTGAATCTCGAAGCAACCTTCGAACCGGGAACAATTTTTTGCAGTATCGGCGATCCCCAATATTTGGAAGCGGTGTTGGTTGTGAACCAATCCAAAACCGGTTTTTTGAAGCAAGGTCAACGTGTGGAGTTGAAATTACACGAATTTCCCGATAAGGTTTTTGAGGGCAAGATTCATGAAATTGAGAAGCAGGCGGTGTCGTCGTTGGATGTTCAGCTTTCGACTCGAGCGGGCGGCGAGGTGCCGACGACAACGCAACGTGATGGAGCGGAAAAACCAAACAGTGCATCTTATCGGGTGCGGATGTTATTGGACAATCCCGATTTATCGATTAAGGTGGGCATGACCGGTGTTGCGAAGGTTCATGTTGAACCGCAAACGCTTGGAAAACGTGCCTGGCTGTTCGTCAACGAGACCTTCAACTTCAAACTTTAAGAAGGTTTTTAGAAGTTGCAGTTCTTCGTTGTATCTATTCCGTTCTCCATTGTATCTATTTCGTTCTTCATTGTATCTACTCCGTGATTTGTTCCGACAATAAGGCTGAAAGTCCGCCGTATTATAACGCCCTACGAATAGGATTGTACAAGCAGTGTTGTCCTACGCTCTGTAAGGGCGGTATAAGTTAGCCTGCCGCAACGCAATGGGTTAAGATGCCCATAAAACAACTATCAACGCCCTGAAAGGGTAAGATATTAGTTTATAGTTTATAGTGGATAGTTGATAGTGTCGCAAGCGTTCTATTTACCCAAACATATTAAATAATCCGCTTGCGAACTATTCACTATTAGTTATTAACTACAAAGGTTGTTTTGTTCGGGAATAAGGTTGAAAATAAGATTCTGTGGAAACATTCTACTGAATCGATACCAAATTCACTGTCGGCTAACGCCGATGCGACTATAAAACGATAGACTCATAAACTCTTGTCCACCATGTCTCATTAGAAGAATTCCAAATATCATCAATATTTG
>JAITQV010000531.1 GCA_031288765.1 Planctomycetaceae bacterium | reverse complement strand
GCGGTGCCGAACGGCGCGGAATTATTATTTCCGTATTTGGAACGATAAAACGGAGATTAAAAGAATTTTCACTCAAAAACATTTTGGCAATTGTCAAAAAATCATACCGGAAAGGTGTCTCTCTGTTTGCAATTCTAAAAGCGCCTCACTCTCAATAATTAAAACAAAAAATAAATTTCTCAAAAAATAAATTGCCTTCCCAACCTAAACGCAATACCGCTTCAAAATATTACGCGATACGTTACACGTACGTCCAAACAAAAAAATTCAAAATTAAAATAGACAGATACGTTGTGAATCGGCACTCTATGTGTTTCTGTTGAAATGGAATCATTGGAATTTCAACAATAACCGTGGCGAATGGTTTCCGATTCCAAATGAAGTTCGTTAGTTTTTTCTATTACGGAATTGAATGAAATTTTGTTTCATTCAATTTCGTAACCAACCGTCATTTTCAATTACATTTTTAACTTTTGGAAATTTATTATGACCCAGATTATTTTTGTACTAATTTATTTTGTCCGTGCCGGATAATCGTTATTACTTCATGGTAACGAGGATCATTTTCCGTTAAATTTTTCAGACAATCACTTCGTTCCGGTCTGGTGAAATTGATTCGGGTTCCCGTATCAGCGGCAAATAATGCGGTCGAATTGACGTGAACTCCCGTTAATTCAACAATTTGTTTGAGTTCCGTATCGTTTAATGGAGAACGTCCAAAAAGATGATTAGAAAATTCTGTTTCATAATCAGCGTAGAACGGGGTATTGAGATCAATCCATGTAACAACCCGATCAAATGATTCTTTGTCCAAATGAACACTATAATGTTTACCGCGCAAAAATTCAATCAGACGGCTTCGATGCGCTCCCCAAGTATAAGGCGGTAAAACTTCAGGCGGACCGTCATCAATAGGTTTGATTAGTTCCTTTGGCGGTGTTCCCAGAGGATCGGGATACCAGCGTAAAGATGTTTGCCGGCGAAGCTCCATGTACGATAAATTAAAAACCAAACCAAGATCACCGGATAAATTTAACGATTTTTCCGCTTCTTTTCCAAAATCGTGACATGAAATACAGTATTTATCCCAAACAGGTTGTACTTCGTTCCGATAGCTGAAATTCCGCTCCTGACCATACCAATCTTTAAGTTGACTTGGAGGTCGTTGAAGTGCTAAAGTATGTTTGGTGATTATCGAAACGGGAGTTCCATATCGGTTTTCATGACAGCCGAAACATGCGGTATTTTCTCCGGGACGCAATGATGTTCCGCTACGCATTGATTGAACCATCATACCATTGGCATCCAGTGCTTGAAAGAAAACAAACCGATCCGCCGGAACTTCAAAAAATGCAGAACCATCTTGCTCAACCGGTATATCACCAAGAATTCGTTTATTGTTCGTATTATTAAAATTCATTGCAGGACGTTGAAGCGTGTCGCCTTCCCATAACGGATAAGTCCAAAATCGTTTCGGCGGTGCTTCAATCACGCGTAATGTTTTAATCGTTCCTCGCGGAATATTTTCCATACCGCTGCCTTGATAAACATCCGCAACAAAAAAAGTTCCTGTTGTTTTTGACAGATCGATAACATCGGGACGATTGGGCGGACGTTTTCGGGAAATAAGCGGCATCGGATCAAAACATCCTTTATCCGGTTCTTCATATAAAAGAATTTCGTTTCCGAAAATATCAATTAGAAAAATACCTGTTCGTTCACTATCATTAAGTGTTCGTGCGCAAAGCAGAAACGCTTCATCCAATGGAAAAGGATCTTCGTACTTAACCGGTAAATTACGAAACAAATCAATTTGATATACAACCGGATGACGAATATCCCTTCCGTTATGGTAATTTTGGATATTGTGCATGTACGGAGTCAAATCAGAGGGCCAGGAATGTAAAATCGGTTCCACTCCGTCAAGACCACGAGAACGATTCAAAATCACGATGGCGCCCCAGGGACGATCATGACAAGCACCAAAAGTACATACAATTTGTTCGGATTTTCCCTCAATATTCGGCATGAATCGTGCGTCAAAAATCGCTCCGGGAGACCAAGCATTGTTACCATAAAACAACGATGGCGACCTGCCGTCGGGATACATCGTCCAGAGTCCGAATGAAGGACCGAAGTGGCGATCTACATATTCCCATCGATCGTACAAAATCCGACCATCCGGTAATAATGAAGGACGTGATTCATAAAGCGTGTTGCGACCAATTTGACACACTTCGGAACCATCTGCATTCATTCGAAAAAGATTGGCTTGCACATGTTGATTACAGCCGCAATATTTTAAATCCCGCGTTGAACTAAACACAATTCGATCATCAGGGAGATAGATTGGATCTAAATCGGCGGCTTGGGGATCAACTCCCAATAATCGAAATTCGCCAATGTTTTTTTCATTGAGAGTCATTTCAGCAATGTGAAAATTTTCGTCACGAGAACGCCGCATTGCAAAAAGTATCCGATTACCCTCAAAATGGACTTCGAGATCTCGCGCCACACCGTGAGGTAAATCAAGTAATGTTATGATTCGTTTGGGATTATCAATTGGTTTTGATATATCCAGTAACCGAATGGCTCCACCGGAACGGAAGTTTTCTGCACTGACTTCGCCGAGTAAAAAATCGGTTCCCGTATTGTGATGATCCGGCGCATACTGATGCCGAACAACGAAAACAAGTTTATTCTCCGTCAAAACCGGATGAGCCGAAAGTGCTGCCAATCGTAATTTTTCAAGCTCGGTTTGTGAGGGATTTTCGTTCAACTGCCGTAAAAACGATTCCGATTGGGAATATCGTTCACCGTAGGTTGTTGCGAGAAATTCAACCGCCTTCCGAAGCGAATCGGTATCATTGGCAAACAAACCGGAACCGAACATCAAAAAGACGATACAAAAATTTAATATTCGCATAAATAATCTCCTGATAACAAATCATAACCAATACACAACAGATTACAATAAGTTTACAATAAGTTTACAATAAGGAACCTCCAAAAATTCGCTTTTGTTAATTTTCTGTTATTGAAAAATAAGGACTTACGAGTAATTTTTAGAGGTTCCCAATATTGATTATTGAGAACTTAACGGAAAATCAATAACGTTTTTTCCCGTTGAAATAGTTACTTTAAGAACAGGTTCCGGTATTTGCCCCATAATGTTATTGGATTGATATTTCGCCGGTACGGGATCGGCAAGTACATCTTCCATAACGGCGGGATTCATCGCCGAAGGTTTCTTTTTTCCGGTTGGAATCGGTTGTCCTTTGATTTCAACCCGATACTCTCCAACAACAGGACCGTTCTTTTTAATGATTTTGTATTTTCCGTTTTGAATATCGGCGCCCACTGTCGGACCTTCGCCGTTGAGCGGAAACCAGGACACAAAACCTTTTTCAAGCGGTTTATTATCCAGTGTTACGGTTCCTTCAACGGCTGCTCGTTTCAAGCCGTCACCGGAAGAACAACCGAAACAACAAACCGCCAAGCACACAACAATAAATAATTTATAGTGAAACATTATTTAACCTCTTCTGTAACAGATGATTTATGATAATAATTCCCGTGTGGTATTCCTGTAATTTTTTATGGAAAATCCGTTTTACTGTCGGTTGCCATATAAACCATCTTTCGAAAGAGATAAACCTCTGTCGTATTATTAAGAAATTTAACACTGGCATCACCGTTTAAACTGCTAACGCCGCCGGGATGTTTACTGCGGCTTGTTACGGTATTTTCGCCGTCACTGCTCGCGAGAGAACACGGAAATCCTTGACTAATATCTCCGGCACAAAATTCCGGAATATTGTGCGATAAATCGCGAACGGAACTATTAGGCGATGTAACGGGATAAAGATATTGCGATCCGGGACGGCTTGTAAATGGCCACCCAAACATGCTGTCATCGCTCAATCCGGTTAAATATTCAGCCATAATTGTTGTGTTGCTTAATCCATCAAGAATTTCCGAAAAATTGGCTCCATACGTAACTCCAAATGCTGTTTTATAAAACGGATTCCACCCTGAAGATTCGTCAATACGAAGTTGTTCGTGGCTTTTTTGGTAACCGGAGTAAAAGGGAAGATAATTTGTTTTAAACGCTGCTCCCGCATTGGTACTGTACCCGATAATATTACCATCTGTAATCTTACCGCCTTGAAGATCGCTGGGGCAAAGATAACCTGAAACATATTTATCGGCAACAGGAGCAAAAAGTGTTGCTGTGTTACTTTGATAGGGTTGTTGGCTTGTATTATTTGAGACTTTTTGGATTTCATAAAAATTTTCATAAAGTGATAGTTGCTCATTAAAAGGAAGTATAAATACAGCAAGGTTTGGCCACTCCGGCCAACCCCATTCATTTATCTTACCACTACCGAGCAATTGCAAACTCAACGAACCAAAGGGTAAACTGTTGTGGGAGTCGTGATAATTGTGCAAGGCGATTCCAATTTGTTTCATGTTATTGGAACACGACATTCGTCTTGCGGCTTCGCGTGCGGCTTGAACAGCGGGTAACAGTAATGCGATTAACACTCCGATAATCGCAATTACCACCAGTAACTCCACCAGCGTAAACCCGTTTCGATATCCTGTTCGACGAACTTTCGAACGGAAATTACCGCCGGCATACAACAAGGTTAATAGCATAAAAGATGCTATCAGGATTGCCGTTAAGAACGGCACAAGGTTAAATAAACAATCACTCATTTTTTTTCTCCTTAAAGAAAAAAGGTTAATATTTAACAGATCACAACATGTAATCTGTTTTCTCTCAAAGTTAATCACAAGGTTGGCAATCATTCGCCTATCTTGCGATTAACAATTCATAAGTAGGCAATCGCTCGCCGAACGATTGCGTCGGCGTCAGCCGACTAATGTCGGTTTCTGCACGGAAACCGGAATCTTAACCCCGCTAGGGGTGTGATGTGCATAACCGTAGGTGGAGCGAAGCGCAACCTACGGATCGGATGCCCCCCTCCTCCCCAAAATCCCGCAGGGATGAGATTATCAATCAACACAATCATAATCTC
>JAITQV010000527.1 GCA_031288765.1 Planctomycetaceae bacterium | reverse complement strand
TAATAAAACAAATAAACGTAAAAAATATCATCTAACGTAACTTTATGTGCAAGCGAAAATAGCACACCCGTTGACAAAAAAAATGCACACAAGTGTGCCATTTTCGCTTGCACTTGACCGTTTATTTATGAACCACAGAATACACGGAACACACGGACTTTGTAATAGTAATAAATTTACGTACAACTTCAAGGTTAGTTTATTTATAGGAAATAGGATACAAAAGGTTTTTTTGTTATTGTATTCATTTTGTGTTCTCAAAAAATAAACTTGTGATCTTATCAATTTACTAATTTCCGTGTATTTCGTGTATTCAGTGGTTAATAAATAGACAATTACATTTCATGGAGTAATTCATTGGTGTTACGGTTGGCTGGAAGATTCTTTTTTCTCTTCTTTTTTTTCCGGTTCGGTTTCGTCATCAATGATTACGGAATACACTTCCGAAGTTTGTGAGGAGTTGTCCCATGTTCTTGAAACAGGAACCACCCATTTTTCTTCGTGATACACGATCCGGTAAACATAAGCGGCTCCCAACGCCAGAAAAACACCCAATGACGATGCCTGAAGCATGAGCAACACCGGAGCCGGTCGGTAAAACAGAACCGCCAATAACGCAACACAAAGTCCGAAAAGCGATCCGGCGTAACGTGTTCGCGGGAAATAAATCAGTACCAAACCGATAAGAAGTGAAAGACCGCTCGAAAACAGTACAATAAGTGAACGCCCGACAATATAAAACGATGTTTCGAAAGCCGGATGAAGACTGCTGAACAAATATTGGTTTGATCTTGTTGAAATCGCAGGACTTTCCGGCGAATCGTCCGGCAAACCAATATCTTTTTTCTGAAGCGCAGGAACACGTCCCCAAAACAGGTTGTTCCACGCCCAACGGTATTCCGGCGTCCAGCCTGCCGGAATATCAAGAATATGCCGGTCTTGCGGAAGAATGACCTGCCAATATTCGCAACGGATTAACGATTCCGAATTGAAATGAGGCAACTCCAGATTGACCGAACTATGAACCGTTTCAAACGGAAACCGGTAAATAATCTCGACCAAAACGGAACGTTGGCGTTGTTCCAATGTCAGCGGAATCGTCAATTCGCCCTTAGACGAAACATCCGCAGGAACAGGCGTCCGATCAATCGAAACAAAAACTTTACCTTTACCGGCGGACAAGGGAAGTTTAATGGTTACGGATTCGCGGTCGCTGGTGATCAGATAAATTCCGCGATCTTGCCGCAGTGAACCGGTCAGCCATGTTTGCAGCCAAGCACGTTCTATGATGGTTGTTCCCAAAGCGGCATGGTTGGACAACGAAATAAGCAATGAAATTTTATCCGGTGTTTGCGATGATTGGAAACTTGTTCCCAGTGTTGAGGAATCCGGTGTTGCCGTGTTCCAGAGGCGCTCCGCGTTGTCATGAAGTTCCACCAGATAACCCGGCGGAACCATCAGATTGACACGATGATCGGAAACCGAAGTTTCCGCCGGACGAATAAACGATAACGAAAACGGTGTTGTCATATCGTATTCAATGGGAACCGGCGGAATCGAATACCGGAACACTAATTGAAATTTGAACAACGATTCGGGAAGCATCACCAATTTCCGGCTCCAATTTTCCATACCGGTTTCTGTTCCGGTTAATGTTACATCGCGTAATTCCAGCGGACGGTTTCCGATTTTCACTTGCAAATGTCCGTTTTCTTCCAACGATTTGGGAATGAGAAAATACAATTTTTCAACCGGAACATACGAAACATCGTAGGAAATAATCTGATCAACCTGATCATTCATATCACGCAGCCGAATATCCGTACGCATTGCCGCCGTAATTTTTTGGCGGTGATAACGAATATCCGCAACAAAGACGGCATCAACCGGTTCCGTCCGGTAAAACAACGGTTCCTGTTGCCGTTCCGGGATTTCAATTCGTACTGTTTGCGAACGCCGGCTGCGGCGTGTTAATCCGAGAGTTCGTTTTGGTACGGAATTATCTGATTCCGGTTCCGTTGCCGTCAGCGCGGAATCGGCATCTTCGTCAATCGGAATCACTTCAACATTGTCCGCCGGAACAATCACCACCGGAGCCGGTTCGCTCCATGTTACCAAAGGTTGCGGTAAAGGAACAACCAACCGGTGTTTTTCTTCGCCTTCTTCCGCAGGCAGTGAACGATAGGCTTTGAATTCAATTTCGAAAGAACCGTCTGTCGGTGTGCGAAAGGGAACTGTTAGGAGACCGTTTTCATCCTGCTCAACTCCGACCGTATCAATAATATTGGCAGGTTTGATTTCGCCGTTCCATTTCCAACCGGGCAGCCGAACCGACAGGCTTTCCGTTTTGGAACCCAGAACTTCAAACGCCAGCCGTGCCGTCAACGAAAGCGAACCTTTATTGATTCCGATTTGATATTCCGGTTTTACGTTGGTTCGGGGCTGCGGCGAAACAATACGCCCTTGCAACAGGAACGGCTGCGAAAAAAATTCAAATCGGGCATCAATTTCTTCGTAGGTTGCGGCATCCGAAACTTCTGTTTGCCGGATACCGCGAACCGGTTTCCAATTTGACCGCATATCGGTAGGAACCGTAGCGGTAAGATAACCGAATTGCCGTTCCGCACCGATAACTTCAAAACCGCTCAGATCACGCCAACCGTCTTGTTTTTCCGTATTTAGTTGTTGAATTGCTTTGAGACGGATGTTGACGGAGCCGGACGTTTTTCGCGGAAGCCGGATTTCCAGAAGCGGAGAAGACGCCGTTTCGTCTTTCACCCAATCGAAGGAATATCCGCCGGCAGCATATTTTTCTGTTGTCTCACGATCCAAAATCGTTCCCGCCGGTAACCTGATACGCAGCCGGTCAAAAACAGAGGTCAA
This sequence comes from Planctomycetaceae bacterium, assembly GCA_031288765.1. Classification (GTDB taxonomy): domain Bacteria; phylum Planctomycetota; class Planctomycetia; order Pirellulales; family Thermoguttaceae; genus WRKP01. Next base: position 10,694 of record JAITQV010000527.1, on the reverse strand, counting down.
CGGACTGCGTACCGGAAGAATCACATCATAAACATTTGATTTATCTTCCAACTGTACTTTAATCAAAGCATCTTCAACATAAAAAACCGGACGATCATCGAGCGGTTCCGTTTTTTTCTTACGCCATGAGAGTTCAAAATCCGAACTGAGTCCCAATATTTTGAATTGCGTGACGGATTGAGCCGGTATTTCGGAGGAGTTGAGTAATGCGCCTTGGGAAACAGTTGCGGCGATTTCCTTTTCAGGAACCAACAACACAAATTGCGAACTAACCGCTTGCGGAAATGAAACGGCAAGCCGGTTTTCTTCGTTGCCGATGAGTGTCAGAGGAAACCAAAGCGGCAAAATCAATTCGTAATGCTGTTCCAATGGAATTTTTTCTTCTTTTGTATCATTGTTGTCGGTGGTGTTATTTTTCAGGCTGTTCGGTAATACTTCCGGCAGCATTGTCGGCAATTTTTCCGGCAACATTGTCGGCAGCATTATCGGCAACTTTGCCGGCAATGGCACCGATAATTCCGATTCCATCGCTAATTCTGTCGGGGAAGCTTCTGTCGGGGAAGCTGTTGTCGGGGAAGCTGTTGTGGAATTTTCCGGTTGGTTGTTGGGGGATTCGGGGAGTTGGGGGCGAATCAGCACAAGGTATTGACCGGATTGAGGATCAACGGTCAAATCAAAAGAACCCGGTCCGCGAAATATCGGTTTTGATTTTCCGTTAACGGGCAGGATACCTTCTTTCATTCCGATTGGAACGAGCAGCGGACGGTTATTGAATGTTGTCAGAACGATTCGGATTTCAGTTTCGACATGGCGGTCAACAACTTTTCCGGCGACATTAATCTCCCGCAAACCAAAGGGCGGCAACGGATTTTTTCGGTCGCGTAAAAGAAAATTCCAGAAATCGTCCAAGTCTTCCAAGGGCCAACCTTTTGGGAGGTAGAGCAAACGTTTTCCTTCGGAGTTGAAGATAACCACGGCGTCCAACGGAGCCTGTTCAATAGTTGGCGAAACCGGATTAATTTTAACGTGTTCTGCTGTAAGTTCCTGAACTGCCGGGCGTTGAGCCGCAACACCTGCCGCCAAAAAACAAACACCGAAAAGTGTCAATATTGGCAGCCATATTCGGCTGATAAGCGGAAAAATCAAAGTCATGGGAATAATGCCGCTGATAAAACCAAAATAAACAAAGGACAACAATTTCACTATTATAATAGATGTTTAATATAAGAGCAATCGTTTTGTATTTATTCAGTCGTTTGTCCCCAAAAGAGGGCTGAAAGCCCTTATTTTCGCGGCAAATCACTGACTAGATAAAGGCAATCACAAGGTAGGCAACCGTTCGCCGCAGCGGTTGCGTCGGCGTTAGCCGACTAATTTCCGTTTCCACACGGTAACCGAAATTTTAACCCCGCAAGGGGTGTGATGTGCATAACCGGCGGTGGAGCGCAGCGCAACCGCCGGATCACGACTCCAAAAAACATAAGCCCCGCATGGGGCGAGATTATCAACCGACACAATAATAATCTCGCCCTTGCAGGGCTTTGGGGTGTGTATCCGTAGGTTGCGCTTCGCTCCACCTACGGTTATGCACATCTCGTCCCTTGCGGGACTTGAAGGCAATCATTCGCCTGTCTTGCGATTAACAATTCACAAGGTAGGCGATGTTTCGCCGAAACATCGCTTGCCGATAGGCAATCAAAATAACCAACATCATATAAATTCACTGTCGGCTATCGCCGACGCAATCGCTCGGCGAACGATTGCCCCCGAGTCTTCCGGAAAAACCCCCGAGTCTTCCGGAAAAACCCCCGAGTCTTCCGGACAAACCCCCGAGTCTTCCGGAAAAACCTCCGAGTCTTCCGGAAAAACCCCCGAGTCTTCCGGAAAAACCCCCGAATCTTTCGGGGACACCTCCGAATCTTTCGGGGACACCTCCGAGTCTTTCGGGGACACCTCCGAATCTTTCGGGGACACCTCTGAGTCTTTCGGGGACACCTCCAAATCTTTCGCAGACACCTCCGAATCTTTCACGGAAGTCCGTCGGTCTTTCACGAATACTCCCAAGTTTTAGAAAAAAACCGTATTTATTTAGCGGTTTTTCCCGAAAATAGGGCTGTATTCAGGCGGAATTATTGCCGTTAGACGGGAAATCCGCTTGCATCCCCCACTATTAACTATTCACTATAAACTAATATGTTGCCCTACGCTAATATATTGAGGGCTTTCAGCCCTAATTTCGGGACAAATCACCAAATAAATACCCACGATCAACTCTCCGCCCTCCACTCTTCACTAAACACCGATAACTTAAAATAAAGAGTTTGGGTATTTTTTTAGAGTTGTTCTAAAAAGTTAGTTTTTTATTCTCGCCTAAGTCCGATTATAAAGATTGAGCGTTTTTTCGTCAGCCAATCATTCGACCGATTTCCGTTAGATTTACAAGATTATGGGACTCAATTTAGCGTCAGCAATTCATATTGCCAGCATGGGAATGCGAGCGTCCGAAAAAACCATCAACGTCTCCGGCGATAACCTCGCTAACGCCAATACCATTGCCTATAAAGCAGAACGAGCCGATTTTGCGTCCTTTTTGGCTTACAACTACCATTACGGCACCGCAGCCGGTCAAGGATATTCCGCCGGAACCAACCCGACACAAATCGGTATGGGCGTCGAATTTGCCGGAGTTTCCACCGACTTCTCCCAAGGTTCCTTCAAAGAAGGTATGACCAACACCGATATCGCTATCAACGGCAACGGTTTTTTAATTGTTCGGGCGCCCAACGACACCCAACAATATTACACCCGAAACGGAGCCTTAAATGTTAACGGCAATCTCGATTTGGTTACCAATACCGGAATGTATGTTATGGGTTACGGGATTGACGACAAGTTCCGAATCCAAACCGATACATTGACCAATTTGCGGATTCCTGTCGGCGAAATGCACATCGCCGAAGCAACACAACAAATTACGATAGAGGGCATTGTTGATGCGGTGGGCGACGCCGGAACTCAAGGAACCGTCCTCAGAACCGCCCCAATGACCGATCTTTCAAAATCATTGCCGGAAAGCGGGCAAGGTTTGACGGTAACCCCTCTTTCTGTTCCCAACATCGAAACAACTCAAACCGCCGGCGGAAATTCCGGCACCGGAACTGTTGAACCCGGAACGTATTTTTACAGTTTTGCCTTTGTTGATGCCAACGGTGTTGAATCGGATTATTCGGCTCCGACAAACCCTGTCGCCGTACAATCCGGTCAAAATGCCGTTTCGTTGACGGATTTGCCTGATATTCCTGCGGGCTATTCTTCGCTTCGGGTTTACCGTGCCGTCTATTCCGGCAACGCAACGGAATCCCATTCGTTTTATCAGGTTGCCGAACTCGCCCCCAATACCGACACCTTCACCGATACACGCTCCACCGCCTCCATTTCCGACCCTTCGCAACCCAATTACCGGCAACTCGAACAAAACCGGTTGAACGCCAAAGAAAGCTACACGTATTATCTAACTTACACGGACAACGCCGGAAATGAAAGCCGACCGGTTCAAATCGGCGAGGAAGTTCAACTCAATTTGGGCGGGCAATTATTATTGTCGGATATTCCGGCGGCGGATGCGGCAAACAACCCCGACGGTTGGACGGGCAGGCGGATTTACCGGACATCCGGTATTGACCCGACGAACATTCGTCTTGTCGGCGAAATTCCCAACATGGATCAAAACGCCGTAATAATCGACCGGACATCCGACACCGCCTTGCTCAATAACCCCGAAGTCAGCGAAGCCGGACGAGGCAACGTTAATATTAACAACACAACCCGTTTGCTCGATGTCGGTAAATATGAGAACGGCGATTTCATTCGGGTTTTCAGCGAAGGAACCTTAACCCTTAAACCAAACAAGGGCGGAGAGGAATTACGTTGGGAGACGTTGGAGATTACGGCGGAGACAACGGTGGGAGATTATCTGAAGTTTCTGGACGAATCGTTTGGGATTCGCAACGCCGCCGACGGTATTCCGCCGGATCAGGGAAGCATCGGGAAAACCGTTAACAACGGTTCGCAAGGTTCAACAACGATTGACGGTTCGTTTTATTTGCTCGGAAACGGCGGTGCGGAAAATGCGTTGGAGTTGGATGCCAACGATATGGTTTTGCAGACGGCGGACGGTCTTAGCCGCCAGATTGATCTCGGCTGGGGGCAAGACCCCAACAATAAACAAGACGCCGCCGGAAGCAGTGTTTCAAGCGATTTGCAAGTGTTCGATTCGCTCGGAACACCCATCGATGTGCGGCTGACAATGGTGTTGGAATCGAAAAGCAACACCGAAACGGTTTACCGTTGGTATGCGGATTCTTCGTCAAACCAACCGGTTGACGGTTCGGCAATTGCAAGCGGAACAGGAACAATCCGCTTTGACCAAAACGGACGTCTCATCGACGCTTCCAACACCCGAATCTCCGTGCAGCGTACCCAAACAGCGGCAATAAGTCCGTTGGATTTTGAGTTTGAGATGAACCTTGACGCTTTAATGGCTCTCGCAACGGAGACGCCGGAATTGTATCAAACAACCAACGACGGAGCGGGCGCGGGGACGTTGTATGATTTTACGATTGACAAGGACGGGACGATTGGGGGGATATTCGACAGTGTCGGCGGCGACACCCGCCGAACCCTCGGACAAATTCCGTTGGCAACATTCCGCAATCAGGAAGGGTTGTTCAAATCGGGCGAAAGTTTGTATCAGGTGAGTACCAATTCCGGCGAACCGATTATTGGGGTTGCCGGAATGAGCGGCACCGGAACAATTAAAAGCAATGCGTTGGAGTTGTCGAATACCGATATCGGCGGCGAAATTGTCAATATGATACTTGCTTCCGCAATGTACCGCGCCAACGCCAAAATTATGACCACTTCCAACGAAATGATTGACGCCTTGCTAAGAATAACATAATAGTTGATAGTGGATAGTTGCGCAAGCGTTCTGTTTACCCAAACATATTAAATAACTCCGCTTGCGTCCTCCACTATTAACTATTCACTACTAATTATTAACTAATAATGATTTTGTTGACGCGGTTAAATAAGGAGGAATTTGTTCTCAATGCCGAATTGATACGGTATGTGGAACGTTGCCCCGACACGTTGATTACGTTGACCAACGGCGAAACGCTTATGGTTCGCGAATCGCTTGAAGAAGTGGTACGGCGGACGGTTGCCTACCATCAGGCAAAAAATTTAATCCCCAAACCGCAGGTTTTAGCGGAGAGTGGTTTGTGATTTGTGGTTAGCGGAGAACGCAAACGGAAGTTAATTGTTCGGACGATGATTTATTGTAGGGGCGAATAACATTCGCCCCCATAATATGCCCTGAAAGGGTAAAATAAGCCAGCCCGCCGCAACGCGGCGGGTTAAGATGCCCCTAAATAACTTCGCCCTGAAAGGGCAAAATATTAGTGGGTTGTGGAGTTGCGTTGTCGGTTTGCCGGCAACAGAGAATTAGATTAACGATGGTAATTTACGACGTTTTGTTTTGTTTTGGTTTTCGTCCGTCAACAGAATATTCCGGTCGGCTAACGCCGACGCAACCGCTACGGCGAGGGACTTTCACCCAACGGTTGCCTACCTCTTGGTTATGAAAAGAAAAAGGTAGGCAACAGTGGGTGAAAAACCTTCGCCGAAACATCGCATCGATGTTAGCCGACTGGGAATAAATTTACCGCAAACGAGGGCAAATCCTCGGCAAAGGGGCATGAATCCATGGCAAAGGGGCATGAATCCGCGGTAAACGGGGGCGAAATTAGTTAATATTTAACAGTGAATAGTTAATAGTGTCGCAAGCGAAATTCCTACCGCAACGGCAATGATTCCGCTTGCGAACTATCCACTATCCACTATCCACTATCAACTATTAAAGATTCATGGACAAAGGAACATTTTTCGGCTGTTTTTTGGGGATGGGTTTGATTGTTTTTGCCGTTGTATTGGGCGGTGCGGACAACTTGCTCTTGTTTTTGAACCTCCCCGCATTCCTAATCGTTTTCGGCGGCGCCATCGCTTCCGTTATGATCGCCTTTCCGCTTAAAACCGTATTCCGGCTGCCGTTGTATCTTCGCAAAAGCTTCGTCCACGAAGAACCCCAACCGCAACATATTATCAACCAAATCGTTGCTCTTGCCGAAACCGCCCGCCGAAACGGATTACTCGCCCTCGAATACCAACTCGACGATATTCGCGAACCCTTTCTTGTCGAAGGTATCCGAATGGTGGTGGACGGTTTACCGGCGGAAAACGTTGAAAAAATACTTAACTCCGAAATCAATACCATGAATCTCCGCCATAAACACGGACGTTCTCTTATCGCTAATTACGGGAAATTCACTCCCGCCTTCGGAATGATTGGCACATTGGTCGGATTGGTTTTGATGTTCGCCCGCCTTAACCCCGAAACCATCGGAACCGGTATGGCGGTTGCCATCTTAACAACATTGTACGGAGCGGTTGTTTCGTATCTGTTGTTGCTGCCCATTGCCGAAAAACTCGCCATTCTAAACGATTCGGAAGTTCAATTGCGGGAAATGATGCTCAAAGGAATCCTCGCAATTCAAACCGGCGACCACCCGCGTGTTGTCCGCATGAAACTCCAAACCTATCTCTTGCCGGAAGAACGACCCAAAGACAATTTCTTCACCCAAAATAACACCGTTGAAGAAGATGAAGAAAAAATAACAGAACCCGAAACCAAAGAAAAACTCGCCGCCTAAACCGTACCAAGATTGTCAGGAACAATGGAACAAGACAGAAGATCAGAACCGGAATCCTTTGAATCGGGAGTTTCCGAATGGTTTGTAACTTACGGGGACTTGATGTCGCTGCTGTTATGTTTCTTTGTCATGCTTTACGCCATGAGTACGCTGCAAGTTCCCAAAATGCAAGCCGCTGTGGAATCGTTTCGCGGCGGGTTGGGCGTGTCGGGAATGGCGACCGCCAAAGACCAAAATCCAAAACAAGAACAACCTCAGGAACAACAAGAGCAGGAACAACAAGAGCAAGAACAGCAAGAGCAAGAACAGCAAGGACAGGAACAACAAGGACAAGGGAATTGGACAATCACTGTTCCGCAAGGAAACAAAGCCCGGTTTCAAACAACGTATTCCGATGAGAAATCGGTTAAAGGCGGAATTATTCGTTTTGCGGTCAACAGCGACGAGTTGGATGAGGAAACCAAACGGCGTTTGAACCTATTGATAGAGGAACTTTCCGGTTTGCCGTTCAAAATCCTGATTACCGGTCATGCCGAACCCAATGAACAAGGAACTTATCGTCATGCGATGGACTTGTCATACAGCCGGGCGGTCAATGTCTGGCGTTATTTGGTTTCCAAAGGGATGAATCAGAATGATTTTCGGATTCATGCCGCCGGTTTTTCGGAGCCGGTTGAAGTTGAAGCGGAAGAAAAGGATTCGCACGATGCCAACAGGTGTGTCGATATTAAAATCATCGCCAATACCCCGCGAAATACAATGCTTCCCCAAAACAAGAAAAAAAACGCCGGTACCAACTTAAAATATCTGCGTTTTTGAATTTTTCCTCTTTTCCGTCTATTATAAAATTGTTAAACTATTCCTAATGTATTCCTAAGAGGTGAAAACATGGCTAAAGAACAAAAAACAAAACCGGAACCGGAACCCATTGTTGTTGCCGAAGAAACTCCGCAACCGCCTAAATCTTACCGGCTTCATGTTTTGCTTGGTTTGGTGATTATTGCTTTGGCTCAGACAACCTTTTTATTTTTCATGCTTCCGTCACGGGAGAAGATTGCGAAAGAACTTACGGATATACAAGAAAAAGTCATCAATACCGATACTTACCAGATTCCGACGGAGGTTGCGGTTGCGTCGGACTTGCGTAAGGAACCGTTGGTGGAAAAACAGATCGGCGAGAAATTCAAGGTTCAAAGTATTCGCGAAGGACCGGAACAAATTACCGACGTATTCAGCGTAACTATTTGGGTACAGGTGTTGAAAAAAGACGAAGCCGCTTATGATAAACTTTACGCCGAACGTCAAAACGCTATTCGGGATGCAATAACAATTGTTTTACGTGCGTCATCGCTTGAAGATCGTAATCAGGTTTCATTGATAGCGATTCGGCGGAATGTGAAAAAAGCAATCAATGAAAAACTGGGAATCTCTTATATTCAGGACGTGTTGTGTATTGACCCGATGGTGGAAATGATTTGAGTAAAAAACGAATAGGACTTCGATTTTGAGTTTTCCTCTTTTTCGACTATTATAAAATTGTTAAATTATTCCTGAAGGTGAGAAAACATGGTTAAAGAACAGACAACAAAATTGGAAACCATTAATGTTGGAGAAGAAACTCCGCAACCGCCAAAATCCTACCGGCTTCATATTCTGTTTGGTTTGGTGATTTTTGTTTTGGCGGAGACAATTCTTTTATTCTTCCTGTTTCCATCACCGGAACAAATTGCAAGGAAAATTGCGGATTTACAACTCCCCAAGGTAGATCCCGATATTCCTCTGCCGGATATTCTTCCCGATTCGGACGAGTTAAAAAAGCCGATGGCGGAAAAACTGCTCGGTGATAAATTCAAGGTTCAAAGCATACGTCAAGGAGCGGAACAAATTACCGACGTATTCACGGTAACAATTGTAGTGCAGGTGTTGAAAAAAGACGAAACCGCTTACGATAAACTTTATGTCGAACATCAATACGCCATTCGGGATGCGGTAGAGGTTGTTTTACGTGCTTCATCATTTGAGGATCGTAATCAGGATCGCCTGACGGCAATTCGGCGTAATGTGAAAAAAGCGATCAATGACGTGTTGGGAATTTCTTATGTTCAGGGTGTACTATGTATTGACTCGCTGGTGGAAATGATTTGAGTAAAAAAAGGTATCTATTTAGTGATTTGTCCCGAAATTAGGGCTTTCAGCCCTAGTTTTAAGCAACTGAATAGATACAAAAATGAACAGGACTAAAATCCAATGGGCAACGATAATGTTTTAGACCAAAATGAAATAGAACGATTACTGGGCGGCGGGGCGTCTTCTCCATCTTCAACTCCGGCGCAACCGCCGGCTTCGTCTTCGGCGGCAGCTCCGTCGGCGGCAGGTTCGGGATCGAGCGGTGTGCTGAATCAGAGCGAGTTGGATGCGTTGTTTGGGGCGGCTTCGTCCGCAAGTTCGGCGGCGGATTCGTCGCCGGGTGCGTCCGCTCCTTCCGTGAAACCGTTGGATCAATCGGAACTGGACTCTTTATTCGGCGGCGGAACAGCGGCAACCGCCAAACCAACTCCTTCCGCAATTCCCAAACCGGCGGCAACTCCTCCCAAATCTCAATCGAATCGACCAACCGCGTTTGCGCCGCCGTCCTCGCCGTCGCCGTCTTCGTTGCCGGAATACAGGGAAAATGCGGGGGCGTTTAGTGAGTCTGACGACGAAGAGAACGACGAAAATGTTCCGCGCGGCGACATTGATTATCTTTTGAAGCGGGCGGATGATTCTTTGCGTTCGATTGCCAACACGCCGATGGATTTACCAACGGAGGTGATTGAGTTCCAATTTCCCGAATTTGGCGGAACGGTTCCCAGCACGGAACATGCAACGCTGGATCAGATTAGTGAGGTGGAGTTGGATGTTAAGATTGAGCTTGGTCGGACGAACATGTATCTTGAGGACGTATTGAAGCTTCGGAAGGGTTCGGTGGTTCCGTTGGACAAGATGGCGGGGGACACGGTGGACATTTTCATCAATGGGCGTCTTTTGGCGCGTGGTGAGGTGTTGGTGATGAACGAGAATTTTTGTGTACGTGTGGCGGAGCTTCTTGCCGGAGCCATTCCAATGGAATAATCCGATCTTAGCGGTTTGTGGAGAGTGTGTGGATAATGACCCCATCGGGATCGCATGTTTATTATAGAGTCGCAAGCGGAGAATTTATCGCAAGGTGTTAAATTCGCATACGATCCTCTTAAAGTCCCGCAAGGGACGAGATGTGCATAACCGTAGGTGGAGCGCAGCGCAACCTACGGATTGGCACCCCCAACATCCCAAAGCCCTGCAAGGGCGAGATTATAGTTGTGTTGGTTGATAATCTCGCCCCTTCGGGGCTTCGGTTTGGTGGGGGGCGGGATCCGGCGGTTGCGCTGCGCTTCACCGCCGGTTATGCACATCACACCCCTAGCGGGGTTAAGATTTCGGTTGCCGTGCGGAAACAGAAATTTGTCGGCTGACGCCGACGCGATGTTTCGGCGAAACATCGCCTACCTTATTAATATTGGACGGCACGGGAAGGATAGAGACGCGACGACGGGAATCTGCGCGACTGGCAGATTAGACCTTGTCCCTTACCTGCTCAAACATTGAAAACATGGCAAAAACGTCGTATTTTATAATTATTAAGCCGATTGTTTTTTTGTGGGTTTTACGGCTAAAGAATAATTGTATCTATTCAGTTATTTATCCGAAAATAGGGCTGAAAGCCCTCTTTTCGGGATAGCGGACTGAATAGATACCATATTGGTAAGTTAGCGAAAAGGTCTAATAATATCTGCGGAAATATCTGCGTAATCTGCGGACTGAATTATCTGCGGACTAATCGGCGGACTGTTTTTGAAAATCTGCGGAATCTGCGGACTAATTTGCGGAAAATAGAATGAAAAAAAG
>JAITQV010000471.1 GCA_031288765.1 Planctomycetaceae bacterium | reverse complement strand
TAAAAAAATATCTTTTAAAAATTTTTCGATTGAAAAATTTTGATTTTAAATATTCGTTTTTGAACATCTGAGCCTATAAATTCAGGGAAATTGCGAAGGTATCTTTATTCTTAATAAATCCTGTTTTTATTGCCGTAACTTGTAATTAATACAGGTCTGACAAATTTTGGCACACGGTTTGCAATTATAACATTCACACCAACAATTACTCTTATGTTAACGAGTAATAATTGTTTCATGCGGTATGACTTGTATCGTTATTGGTGATTAACAAAGTTAAAGTTTATACACAAACCTAAATTAAAAGGATAAAAAAATGAAAAAGTTTTCAATTTTCGGTTCATTTTCGGCAAGTCTTAATGTTGAAATCCAAAATGTTAAGATTGGTAGAATTGTTAAAATAGTGAACGGGGGGGGGGGGTCGTAAGATTGGATATTACCCTCGTAACAATTCTTTTGATTTCTCTTTCAAAAAATCATTGGCTTTTTTGGGTTTTACTCTGGTTGAGTTGTTGGTAGTAATTGCGATTATTGGTGTTTTAATCGCTCTTCTGTTGCCCGCCGTTCAAGCGGCACGCGAGGCAGCTCGCCGGATGCAATGTACTAATAACCTAAAACAAATAGGTATTGCATTACACAACTATCACGATACCCTTCAGGTTTTGCCGCCAGGGGCAATTATTTTACCACAAGTATTAAAAAACCTTACCTCTGGTGCCGGCGCACATGGCTGGGCAGCACAAACGTTAATCCTTCCTTATGTTGAACAAACAGTACTGTTTGAACAAATCGGAAGTGGTAAATTGACCCTTGAAGAAGCATACGATAACACTGATATACGTCCTTTGTTGAGAACGAAAATCAATAATTATGTATGTCCATCAGATTCTGAGTTTAGTGATCCTAATGATCTTATTGGCAAACTTCCCGACGGTTATGGGTTTGGACGAACAAATTATATTACCGTTCGCGGTTTCTTTTCTTATGGTGGAATCGGAACATCTGGAACAACAGAAACGCCAATCAAGAACTGCACGATCAACACCGGAATTTTTCCGGCAAATGTCAGTTACGTTTTTGCAAGTATTACCGACGGTTTGAGCAATACATTTACGTTTGGAGAACGGACTTCTGCGTATGGTTGTAGTGCCGGATGGTGGCCAGGCGCACATGGTGCCGGAGCATTAGATAATATTACAGGAATTATTCGTACCAAACTTAATGAATTTAATCAAAGACCAGGATTTTCCAGTTTACATACTTCTGGCGCGAATTTCCTACTGGCAGATGGTTCTGTTCATTTTATCAGTGAAACAATTGAAAGCCGTTATGATAATAAACCGCCTTATTCCGGTCAGATTTCCGCAACAGGTGAATTTCCACGATTTTATAATTCCGTACAACAAGGCGGAATGGGCTTGTATCAGTTGCTCGGCTCAAGAAACAGCGATGTAACAAAAAGCTTGCCGTAATCAAAAAACAACATCTTTTACAGGAGTATCATTGATGAAAAATAAACGTGTTTTATTGGGGATAGTCTGTTTTATGTCTATTATCAGCAGTATAATTGGTTGTAACGATCCGAATTATGGATATGTTATAGGAAAAGTGTTGATTGATGGCGAACTCGCTCAAAAGGGATTGGTTGTCCGTTTTCATCCTCAAGTTTCAGGCGGGTCATTTTCCACAGGTATCACAGACGATCATGGAAATTACGAGATGTATTTTTCCATTACGAAAAAAGGTGTTCAAGTTGGTTCTAATAAAATCACAGTAGAATATCCTGAGGGCGACGGATTACCGAAAACGCCGGAATTTTTGAATAAATATAATGAATCGCCGCTTGTTTATAATGTTAAATCAGGCAGACAAAATTATGACATTAAAATCGATATCAAATCGAAAAAATAACAATATAGGAGAAAAAACATGTATTGGATAAACTTTCTTTTTACAGCGGTTATTGCGTGTTTCGCATATATTATGAGTAGCGAGACATTATCTGCTGTACAAAATGATAATAATAAAATCAATATCGTTTACATTATTGCGGACGATCTTGGTTACGGTGATTTGAGTTGTTATGGTCAAAAGCAATTCGCAACACCGCGAATTGATTCTTTGGCAAAAGATGGACTCAAATTCACACAACATTACGCCGGTAGTACGGTTTGTGCGCCGTCACGTTGTGTTTTGATGACCGGAAAGCATACCGGACATTCGTATGTCCGCGGAAATCGGCGCGCTCCTGACGGTTTTGCTGATTGGCCTATTGCGTCTGAAGTAGTAACTGTTGCGGAAATACTCAAAAAACATGGTTACACTAATGGAGCGTTCGGCAAATGGGGACTTGGTAATCCCAACAATGAAGGAAGCCCGTTGAAACACGGTTTTGATAGATTTTTCGGCTACTACAGTCAGGCTGACGCACATAATTATTATCCGCCGTATTTGCATTACAACAATAAAAAAATTGAACTTGATCGCAAAACATATTCGCACGATTTAATCGTTACAGAAGCGTTGCGATTTATTCGTGAGAACAAAGACCGGCTATTTTTTTGTTATTTGCCATTCACAATTCCTCATGCGGCAATGCAAGTACCGGAAAAATATATTACTCCTTGGCAGGAAAAATATGCGGAATTTGAAGAGGTGAGCGTAAAGTATTCGAGTGCCGATCCGGTCAAAAATCCTGTAGCAGCATTTCCGGCTATGTTAAATAAATTGGACGAAACAGTTGGTCAAGTTTTGGATCTGTTGAAAGAACTCGAACTGGAAAAAAATACGATTGTTATTTTCACCAGTGACAACGGTCCACACCATGAAGGAGGACATCGTAGTGATTTGTTCGACAGTAACGGATCGCTTACCGGTTATAAACGCGATCTGACAGAAGGCGGAATTCGTGTTCCATTTTTAGTGCGTTGGTCTTCCAAAATCAAACCAGAAACCGTTACAGAACATATCAGTGCATTTTGGGATTTCTTTCCAAGTGTTTGTGAACTTGTTGGTGAACCTTTACCGGAAGGGTTGGATGGCGTAAGCTATCTTCCAACCTTGCTTGGAAATACCAAGCAACAAAAACAACATGAATATTTGTATTGGGAATTTTACGAACAAGGCGGCAAACGTGCCGCACGTATTGGAGATTGGAAAGGAATTCAATTAAACGTTTCTAAAAATCCTGACGGACCTATTGCCGTTTACAATTTGCGAGACGATCTTGCCGAAACAACTGATTTGTCAAAAGAACACACGGAATTAGTCGAACAATTTCGCAAGTTATTTGAAAACACACATACTCCATCGGATGTTTTTAAGTTTCGTTGAAAATGGTAACTATTTCAATCACTCGAATGTTCATCTGCGATCAGTGGAAGTAGTGAAAAATCGAATTATCAAGGATTTCCATTAACGGGAAAATTTAAATTTGAAATTGAGTAATATTCAGTTGTTATATCACGTTTTTGTTACTGATTAGTAGTCAAGGCAGGCGATGCAGCAACAGGTTACAAGGTAACGGTTTATTTTAATTTTTAATTCCGTAATCAAAAATAACCAGAAAAATCGTAAAATCAACAGAAACTAATTAAAAGGTATAGGCAACCGTTGGGTGAAAGCCCCTCGCCGTAGCGGTTGCGTCGGCGTCAGCCGACTGGGAATTTATGTTATGTTGGATGTTTTGATTGCCTATCGGCAAGCGACCTTTCGGCGAAAGGTCGCCTACCTTTTGTTGGCAAACTTTTAAAAAAATTCCGCTTGCGACATTATCCACTCTCGACTCTCAACTAATACTTGAGATTTGTCTTGTGTCCTTGTTTGACAAATGATTGAATAGATACCTTGTTCAAAACCCTTTTACAACATATAATTAACCGATATTTGATTGACGGTT
>JAITQV010000377.1 GCA_031288765.1 Planctomycetaceae bacterium | reverse complement strand
ACCAATTGGTCTAAGTGAACATGTTGGGCGACAATCGGATCGGCGTAATGTTTTAAGAAATCGGCGGCATACATTGGGTTTCCGACTGTTTTTTTGGCGAACCGGTCATGCGGATTATTGAGCCTGTCTATTTTCCGAACCGTGTTTATATTGGCGGGGTTTTCGGGAAATACGGGAATTGTCATTATTAATTATTGGTTAATTGGTTGGATTTTTGTTGATTTGGTATTTATTTCCGGTAACTATTCAGTAAATATCCCAAAGTTATGAAGACGTTAATAACTCTTGTAATTTTCGCCGTAAATAATTAAAACTCGGCGACTTATTATTGTCAATATCCATGTGTGGGCTGATATTTTCCGCCCAACGTGATTTTTCCAAACCAACAGCCTGCCGTCCTTTCGCAGAGAGTGCAACAGCGCCGCCCTTGTAAACAGCATTCGCCAGACATTCCCAAGTACCGCAAATAGAATCATTTTTATAAGTATTCAAAACCTTATTTTTCGCTTTTGGGTAAGCGGATTTGATTGCCGGTATATCGCCAAGAAACCATGCTTCGCCTTCTTCTACAGCAATACAAAAACAAGTTGCCGGTTTCGGATTACAACTATTGAGAATTTTATCCAATTCCGCACGAAATGTTTTTAAACACTTATCATCCAAATCACAGACAATGATGACAGCAGCATAATTTTTAGGATATTGGGCAAATGTTTTTCCCAAACCCTGCAACAATTTCGGTAATCGATTCAATAAAATTCGTTTCCTTACATCTATTGTATCTGTTTTGAGATCCGTTGGTATTCGCCCAATGCCTTTATACGGATGAACGTTGAATGTATGCGCATTTCCATTACCAATGATTTTGGGAATCAGAATATCCAGAGCCTTTTTTCCCGATTGGTCTTCTACAAGGATTTCAAAATGCATAAAATTATCTCCTATCCAAGTACTCGCTGTACCATAATCCACCCAAAGGTAAATCGGAATCCACTAGTTTCCTCACTATTTGTATTTCGCTCGCCCGTTTAATAGAAGAGAAACCGTTTTGACCTTTTTCAAGTATCCAAACCTCTGAAGGCTCCAGTGCATCAACTAAATAAGGTTGATGAGTTGTGATAAAAACTTGTGATCCCTCTTTACGATCTGCTGCATGTTTTCGAAATTCCCAAGCTAAAGTTTCCAA
Source organism: Planctomycetaceae bacterium (assembly GCA_031288765.1). GTDB lineage: Bacteria > Planctomycetota > Planctomycetia > Pirellulales > Thermoguttaceae > WRKP01. The sequence continues at coordinate 1,824 of JAITQV010000377.1, read as the reverse complement.
TAGTTTATGATACAAACCGTTTTCCGGCTCTTCTATACACAAAAACGGGGGCGGCGACGGATCATCAAGTAAAAGCAAATAAGCAAATATCTTGAGCGTTCCGTCAGACATTTGTTGAGAATAAAACGGGTCTTGAAAACCTTTGTCATTGAATCGAAGTAACAACCTTCCGTCATTAGTTTTTTCTGTGTCGATTTTATCTATTCCGGGTATTTTTTGGGCGATTCGCTGCAGGATATTCTGAAATTGTTTGGGACGTTCGCGTTCCATGAATTGCACAACATTTCCAAGATTATCACCATGAATGTTAAGATGTTTTTGCGGTCCGGCAAGCGGAAGACTTCGTGCCGCATCCGGCGTAAAGTAACTTAAATACCAACCTTCGATAAAACGACGGAAAGCGGAAATTCTCGGATGTTGTTTAAGAGCCCCCAAAGCAACAATACCAAGTTTACGGTTATCATCCAATTCGACTTGTTCGCTATTTTGAGTTTCTTTTTTAGTTTTACTTCCTTTACCGGATTTGAGGTTTTCCATCAATCTCTCGATATTAATATCTTTTGTCTCGTCAATCAGGTAACCTTTTGTTTCTCCTTTCCATACAATTCCTTTTCCTTTATTCAAGATTAAAAAGGAGTACGGTTGACCGTAATTTTTTTGTTCACTTCGGCGTTGTCGAAGGCGTTCTTTGAGAACGTATGGTCTGTCAAGTTTATCAAGCCCTATTGATAATTCATAAGTAATAGGACCGGCATTAGTATTTTCTTTATAATACACTTCAAATTCGATAGGTTCTTTCTGTCCTTTTGATTGAATTTTTCCAAAGCCGCCGCGACCGTTGGCGTCACAGGCGGCTTCGACTCCGATTTTCAAACAGTCTGCCAAAAAACCGAATGCGTCAAACAATGTACTTTTGCCGACTCCGTTTTTACCGATAACTGCTGTCAATGGAGTTAGCGGTTCGGCTGACTGCAAATTCATAAGCCGTCCGAGTGTAACATCCTTTAGCGACTTGAAATTCTTTACCCGAAATCCTTCTATTTTTGCCATAATTATTTTTTTGTTAATTATTTATTATTTCTGCAATAGAACAATAAATCTGATTTTGTGAGGAAATTTTGGCTGCTAAGGTTGTTTTGTTTGAAAAAATCAGGTTGAAAATAAGGTTTGTTCTGCATAATAGTTTAACAAATCACCGAACAGATACAAACGGTGAATTGGGAGGCGGCTGAATAGTTGCCGTTTTCGGAGAGGATAATTTTAGGCGGGAACGGTTGCAATTTCAAGAGGGAAACAAAGAAAATGCGGAAAGTTGCAGGCGGATTATTAATTATTACCGCTACGGTTGTCATTTGCGAGCAATCTTATCTGTTATTAACTATTCTGTTTTTCACTCAATCACTCCCCAAGTCTTCAATAAAAACCGGATATTTTTTTTAGAAAAGGATAATTTGTGAAGTGAGAGCGGAAGATTTTCCGATTGAAAGTGTACGCATTGGACATTGTTTTCCTTTTTTGTAATTTCAATACGGGGAAAACAGGTCGAGGAGAGAAAAGATTATCGTATTATCGACAAGAGAGCAGGAGACTCTTTTTTCGATGAAAAAAGCGAATTAAGGAGAGTTCGTTCGAGTCGCCTGAACTGTTTTCGCTTCCTTGCCGACAGGACGATGGTGAACGATATCTGAAAGAAAGGATTGTTTACTTGTATGAAAACAATGAATGGATTCATGAACGAACTGGTGGTCAGGAAGGCAACTAAGAAAAATTGGAAGACCCGATGCGGTTCCTTTTTGTTAGCCATTCTAGCAACGTGTTACAGCG
>JAITQV010000017.1 GCA_031288765.1 Planctomycetaceae bacterium | reverse complement strand
TTTTTTTTTTCAATGCCGGTTTTTTTGAAAAGTACGGTTATGATTCAAGAGGCTGGCGGCATTTATTTTTAGTTGCGGTTACAACATAATAGGGAATACAAGGAATTTTCCTATTTTTATTTTTACAAAATAAAAAAAGAGCAGAAAAATTGGCTCATCCCTCGATTGAAGATGAAAATAAGATATAATATTATTTTAGATGTTAGATGTCGTAGCGGCAAGCACGAAAGCCTTCCCTGTCCTAAAACCGCATAAACCACAGCTTTGCCGGAATGGGTTGATTTTTAGTAAACAGCCGCTTTCAAAGCCTTAAGTTTGTTCCACACAATAATTTCAAAGATGCAATCTGAAAACGCTTTTTTGGTTCTCATTCAAAACGGAGAACAAAAAGAACTTTATTCGCTCACAGGTCAATCTGTTACCATGCTTGGTCGTGCAGCCGAAAATACTGTTCCTCTCACGGATGATCGCTGCAGCCGGTTTCATGCCAAAATTTTTTATGAAGAAGGTCAGTGGTGTATTCAAGACCTTGGCAGCCGAAACGGTACTTATCTTGAAGAGCAGATTATTCCCGCCCAGCAAACAATTCCGCTCCAAGCCGGAAATCATATCCAACTCGGTCATACCTTGTTCCAATTCGGCTGCACCGAATTGGGAACAACTCATATTTCACCGGAAAATTCGGACGAAGATATGATAGAACACCGGTCGGGAATTTTCGGTGTTTCCGAAACATTGCGGGGTCCGAAACCGGATAAGTCCACCTCAACACAAATTCTGCACCAAACCGCCCAAACCGCAATTCTAAAATCCGAAAGTCTGAAATCCGACAGTCTAAGATCTGAAAGTGATTCAAAACAAGGCTCCCGAATTACCACCCGAACCGGTTATGGTCCTATCGAATTGTGCCGGTTAGCCTATTATCTTGGGAAAGCGGAAGAAGTGGATCAAGTTGCGAAACTGGCGATTGAGGGATTGCTCAACGCAACCGGAGCGGAAGGCGCCGGGCTTTGGCTTTTTCCGTATAACCTCAACGCCGCACAAAACGCATCGGATATCCGGCTTGTTGCGAACGCCACATTGGAAAATTTACAATATAATCCGGTCTCCGAAGCAATTGTCCGAACCGTGTTTGAAAAAAAAGAAGCGTTTTTATTTCACGAATCCTTCAAAGGTTCCAAAACGCAAGAGGACTCCGCCAAAACCAAAGTACAAAACGACGCCCAAAATCCGGACGCCAAAAATACCATGGCTGCGCCGATTCGTTTCCAAAGCGGAATTCTTGGGCTGTTGCATCTTTACACCTTAAACGAATCGAAATATTTGGACGAATCGGATCTTGAATATACGTTAGCGGTTGCGGACACAATTGGAGTTGCGTTGACGCATGTTAATAAGCAAAAAGAGTTGACGGCGAATCTTCATCAGGCACGCAAGGAAAATACAACTCTTCGCGAGATGCTCCAAATGAATAGTGAGATTATCGGCAATAGTTCTCAAATTCGGACAATTCATCATTTGATTTCGCGGGCGGCGGCGGCAAAGACTTCTTTGTTGATTCGGGGCGAAAGCGGAGTTGGTAAGGAATTGATTGCGCGGGCGGTTCATTTTGCCAGTCCGCGTAAGTCAAAACCGTTGATTTGTTTGAATTGTGCTGCGATTTCGGAAAGTTTGTTAGCCAGCGAATTGTTCGGACACGAAAAGGGAGCTTTTACCGGAGCGACCGACAGAAAAATCGGGAAATTTGAAGCGGCGAATACGGGAACGTTGTTTCTTGACGAAATCGGCGAGATGAGTCAATCGCTTCAGGCGAAATTTCTTCGGGTTCTTGAGGGGAGTTCTTTTGAGCGTGTTGGCGGCAACACGCCGGTTTCGGTGGATGTTCGGGTGATTGCGGCGACCAACCGCGATTTGGAAAAAGAAGTTGCCGAAGGGCGGTTTCGGCATGATTTATTTTTCCGGTTGCGGGTGCTTGAAATTGTTGTGCCGCCATTGCGAAAACGGGTTGATGATATTCCGATTCTTGCGGAATATTTTCTTGACCGGTATTGCAAGGAGATTGGGCGGAAATATCAAGGGTTTGATCCGAACGCGATGCAAGTTCTTATGAGTTATCGTTGGCCCGGCAATATCCGTGAACTCAAAAATGTTGTGGAGCGGGCGGTTGTTCTTGGTGCCGGTACTTACGTTCAGGAGCAGGACTTGCTTCTTTCGACATTGAACACAACCGGCGAAACCGATATGCGCCGGGATGAACCAAAGGATGTTTTTATTCCGCTTTCGCTGGAAGACATGGAGCGGAACCATATTATCAGGACGCTGGAACATGTTCAATGGAACAAAAGTATTGCTTCCAAACAGCTCGGTATTGAACGAACAACATTAGATCGAAAAATTAAACGGTATGGATTGGAACGCGATTGAGTCGGCGGGAACTTCCCTGAATTAAAAAAAGATGGGGAATTATCTGTAAATATTTTCCCCAACAACTATCAATTCTTACTTTGTATCTATTCAGTCAGGTCGGTAACCGTTCACCTATTTTACGGTTAAAAATTTAAAAGGTAGGCAACCGTTGGGAGAAAGCCCTTCGCCGAACGGTTGCGTCGGCGTTAGCCGACAAGGAATTTGGTGTCTATTCAATGTTTTGCCCCGACAATAGGGTTGAAAGAAGGTTGAAAACCCTATTGTCCAAACCGAATACCTTAAAACTATGAACCGTTTAATTTTCAAGATAGATACGCCGTTCAGAAAGATAAACGTGTTGTTCGGAGGGGCAACTGCGCCGCGCGTTTTGTCAAACGCGTCGCGCGTTTTGGCGAACGCGCCGGAAGTTTTTGCTACCAACATGTTTGCCCTAACGGGCAATTGCTCGACAAATCACTGAATAGATACGATTTGTTTTTTAACGCGGAACACATTGAAATTTTGCGGAATAACACGGAAGTTATCACTCGGCGTCTTTCCACGTACTTTTCTGCGTTTTCCGCATTAAAAAAACATTCCACAGAATAATTACCGAGTTATTACTTCTATTCCCCTTTTTCCGGCTAAAGTCATCGGAACAATTGAACCGATAAAAATCTTTGACGGGATATTGTCGCCGACAAGGAAGTTCGGAAGGTTTTACCAGAAACCGGAAAAAAGACAAATCTGCCGCCAAGGTCAATGAAAAACAAGGATCGTTTTCCAAACCCGGTCGGCAACCGCGAAGCACGGTTTGTTGTCTTAACAATGGATTGTTCCCGTTAACGTGGTTTGAACAGCAAGGATTGTTTGTTCAAGTCCGCTATAATTGTTCCGAATAGAAGGTGATTTGTATGACACGTGGTAGGGATGCCATCAAAAATTGAGGACTCCTTGATTTTTGGATTATTCCTTATTTTGGGAGCAATGGGTTGCCGATAAGTTGCATTGAGGGGTTGGTGGAAAATTCCGTCTCCCAGTCAATGGGAAAAGAAAGTAACCCGCAGTTTTTCGAAGCGAGAAATCGTGCTGCCCCGTACCCAGGATTTTATTGTTCTTTGTGATAGGGATATCCGTAAGAGGAACAATAAATTGCACGGGCAATTTTGATTCCGATCATAAGGATGTCGGTCGGAAGGTAAAGAATAGAATAAGTTTATCGGAGAGCCTGCAATGAAGGTTTTTACAACTGGTCAGGTCGCCAAAATTTGTAAGGTGGCCCCGCGCACCGTCAGCAAATGGTTTGACTCCGGCCGGCTTAAAGGGTACCGTATTCCTGGGTCGCAAGACCGTCGGATTCCGCGAGAATACTTGATTAAATTCCTCAAAGAACATGGGATGCCGCTCGAAGGTCTTGAAGATGAGACCTTGGCAAAAGTCCTTATTGTTGCACAGGATCAGGTTTTGATTGAGAATCTTAAACGGGAGTTGCCTGTCGAAAAATCGTTCCGGGTCGCAGTTGCGGCAAGCGGTTTCGATGCCGGAATTCAAGCCGAGAGTTTCCATCCTGACTGTATTATTGTTGATTTTTCGATCGGAAAAATGGAATCGGTTCAAATTTGCCAGAATCTGCGGAGGAACGGCGAATTTTCCGAAATCATCCTCATCGCCCTACTTCCCGACGACGGAAGTACGATGAGTTTCGATCGTTCAAGTATCAATGAAACGTTCAAGAAACCGTTTGATTCGTCCTTGTTGGCGGAACGGCTTCGAACACTGATCGGTTCCAAAAAAGAACTCGTTTGATAAAATATCAACGGGAAATTCGGAATTATTCGGTGAAAAAGAACAGAGTATCGGTTTTAACCGATTTAATAAAAAACCGTTTGATTGTAAGATCGGACGGTTTTTTATTGCGCAAAAACCGGTCAACACCGCAACCGCTCCCATAAAACCCAAAAAATATAAACAATGTAAACGGTTGTTATACTCTGAACGATAGAAAATGATTCTTTATTGTAATGATTCGGCGGGATTTTTGGAGGACAACTTTGATGTTAAAAATCAGGAGGATGTATAAACGAAGACTTTTATCGTTGGCTTTTTGCCAATTGCTCCTGCAATTTTTTAATTAATTTGTTTTGTTCTTCAAGTGCTTTTTTGTTTTCTTCATTTACTTTTTTCTCTTCTTCAATTACTTTATCTTTTTCTTTAAGAGCTTTGTTTTTTTCTTCAATTACTTTATCTTTTTTTTCGAGTGCTTTATCTTTTTCAATGATAGAGCGTTCCTTGTCTTGAAGCTCTTTCATGAAATCATCTTCCATTTCCATTTCCGCCTGAATATCCGCATTCCCCGACGCCATGAGAAGACGCCGAATTATCGGGCGGTACATTTCGGGATATTC
>JAITQV010000269.1 GCA_031288765.1 Planctomycetaceae bacterium | reverse complement strand
TGGACATTTTTTCTATTGACATGCTTGCCCTAACGAGCAATTCCTCTACAAATCACGGAATAGATACCAAATTATTTTTAGAAAAAAACAAGTGAGGTCTTGCAGGAAACAAATGAAGTCCCGCAGAAAACCAATGGAGTCTTGAAGAAAACCAATGGAGTCTCGAAGAAAACCAATGAAGTCTTACAGAAAACCAATGGAGTCTCGAAGAAAACCAATGGAGTCTCGAAGAAAACCAATGAAGACTCGAAGAAAACCAATGGAGTCTCGAAGAAAACCAATGGAGTCTCGAAGAAAACCAATGGAGTCTCGCAGAAAACCAATGAAGACTCGAAGAAAACCAATGAAGACTCGAAGAAAACCAATGGAGTTTCGCAGAAAACCAATGAAGTCTCGAAGAAAACCAATGAAGACTCGAAGAAAACCAATGGAGACTCGCAGAAAACCTCTGAGTCTTCTGGAAAAACCTCCGCGTCTTTCGGGGACACCTCCGCATCTTTCGGGGACACCTCCGCATCTTTCGGGGACACCTCCGCATCTTTCGGGGACACCTCCGCGTCTTTCGGGGACACCTCCGCGTCTTTCGGGGACACCTCCGCGTCTTTCGGGGACACCTCCGCATCTTTCGGGGACACCTCCGCATCTTTCGGGGACACCTCTGAGTCTTCTGGAAAAACTTCTGAGAGTTTGCAGGAAACAAATCAGTCCCGTACCCGCCAACACCCATCAATTCGTTCTTTCAACGCGAAAAACACAGAAATACGCGGAAAGGCATTCAACATTTTCCTTTGTTTTTGGGGCACTTCTAAAAATTCAGTTTTGCCATTAAAAAAATAAGGGGTTACGGATAGTTTTTAGAAGCTCCCTATTAAAATAAATGGTAACTTCATGCCGTTCAAAGTATTGTGTCCTATTTTCTATAAATAAACTAACCTTGAAGTTATACGTAAACATTATTACATATTCCGTGTATTTCGTGTGTTCAGTGGTTAATAAACAGACAATTACTTGCGAAACTATTCACTATTCACTAAGCCGCCTGCCTTGATTTCCAACCCTAAACAATGTATAAAATTAGTCCTTTACGGAAATTCCACTGAATTTTTTGGAAATAATCTGTTTTGTTTTGATAGGAGTTTGAAATAAAATGATTGATCTGGCGATTATTCCGGTTGCCGGTCGCGGGACTGAACTTCTGCCCCTGACCAAAAGCCAACCCAAAGAAATGTTGCCGGTCGGCGGTAAACCGGTCGTCCAACATGTTGTCGAAGAATTAATTCAATGCCGGTTGAGCCGCTTCCTCTTCATTACCGGTCCCGGCAAAACCGCCATCGAAGATCATTTTGATATTAATAATGAACTAATCCGCCATCTCAGGTTGAACGGCAAAGAAGATTTATTAGCGGAACTGGCTTTTGAACGGGAAGACGCAGAATATTTCTACACCCGGCAACGCCACCAAAGCGGACTTGGACACGCGGTACTTTGCGCCGAACCCTTTGTTCACGGACACCGTTTTGTTGTTGCACTGGGCGACACAATTCTCGGACGTTACACTTCTTCAGGCATCGTCAGGCGAATGATCGATCTTTTTGAACGCAATAGCAGTGAAATTAAAGGCGTGATTGCGTTCGACGAAGTACCGCAGCAAGAAGTTGTCCATTACGGTATCGCCAAACCAAAAGAATCATCGTGCGATTTTTTTGAACTTGACGATATCGTGGAAAAACCAACAGCAGACGAAACTCCCAGCACTTTAGCGGTTGCGGCACGATATGTTTTTACGCCGGACATTTTTGATTATCTTCGCCGTACCGAACCGGGAAACGACGGCAGTATTCAGCTAACCGATGCTGTCCGTCTGATGATTCGTGATCGTAAAAAAATATTAGGCGTCCGGCTTCCGCCGGGTGAATACCGGTACGATATTGGAAGTTTCGAGTCGTATTATAAAGCGTTTCTCGATTTTGCTCTTCACGATCCCCTACGCGGCAATACTCTGAAAAACTTTTTGAACCAAAAATAAACACCCGAATCATGTAATTGTCTTTCGGAAACAGTTACATAATCCGGCGGGTTATCGGGCAATTCCGCCCTTCCCAAAAAGGCAAACAAATCGTATAATTTTGATAATGAATTTGTTGCCGTGCCGTTGTAACAAGTTTCACCATGATAAGCATCACCGGTTTCCCAATTTTTTCCCTATAAATTACTTCCCTCAAAACTGGAAACAATCAGAAAATTTTATATTAATATTATGAGATACTTTAACATTGCAGGACCTTGTAATAAGGTAAAACATTACATGGTAGAAGCTTCAACCCGCTTGAAAGACGTAAAACAATTGATAGACACAGAACAATACTTTGTGATTCACGCGGCACGCCAAAGCGGAAAAACAACCTATTTGCACGATCTGACCAAACGGCTTAATGCGGAAGGAAACTATTACGTATTGTATTGTTCGTTGGAAAGTGCACAAAATGTTGTCGAACCGGAAAAAGGAATACCGGCAATTTTCGATTGCATTGTTCTGTCCTTGCAGAAATTATCAATACCCTTTGTCTATAATGAACGTTATGAACATGATAAGCAGAACAGACCCTTAGTGCTTTTGACGTTATTTCTAATGGATTTGGTTAAAAGTCTTGATAAACCGTTAGTGATTTTGTTCGACGAAGCGGATTGTCTAAGTGAAGGCACGTTAATTTCTTTTTTACGTCAATTGCGAAACGGTTACAATGACCGCAGTATTACACCTTTTGTTCATTCGGTAGTGCTTGTCGGTATGCGTAATATTCGCGATTTCAAGGCAAGGATTCGTCCCGACAGCGAATCACTCGGCAGCACAAGCCCGTTTAATATTGTCAATAAAGCATTTACTTTAAAGAACTTTACCCAAGAAGAGATTACTCAACTTTATCGTCAACATACGGATGAAACCGGACAAATATTTGAAGAAAATGCAACAGAATTGGTATGGGAACAGACGCAAGGACAACCTTGGCTTGTTAATGCTATCGCCAACGAAATAATCGTTGAAATATTACAGTCGGATTATACAAAACCTGTTACAACGGAATTGGTCAATGAAGCGATTCAGAATATTATTATCAATCGTCCTACACATATTGACAGTTTGCTTGAACGGCTGAATGAAAATCGTGTACGTAGAGTAATCGAACCAATGATTTTGGGTAATAGTATTATTAACAAGGAATCGGACGATTTTTTGTACACTCGTGATTTAGGGCTTATTCGGGAAGTCAATTCTTTGATCGAACCTGCTAATCCGATTTATGCGGAAGTTATTATTCGTAAATTATCATCAAACACGCAACATGTTTTACAAGAACCGAAATATCCTTATCAGATACCGCGTTATCTGACGGACGGACGTATAGACATGGATTATTTGCTGCGTGATTTTCAACAATTTTGGCGGGAAAACAGCGAGATATGGATCGAGCGTTACGAGTATAAGGAAGCCGCGCCGCATCTTGTGTTGATGGCATTTTTGCAACGTGTTATCAACGGCGGCGGGCAAATTATCCGTGAAATGGCGGCAGGTACGGGGCGTCTTGATCTTTGCCTGTTGTACGAAGACAAAAAATATCCGATAGAATTGAAAATCCGTTACGGAGATAAATATCTTGACGAAGGTCTTAAACAAACAGCTCATTATATGGATATTCATAATTGTACGGAAGGCTGGCTTGTTGTTTTTGACCGGCGTACAAATATAAACTGGGACGATAAAATCTATACGAAAAAAGAATCATCGGACGGAAAAACAATTACAATAGTTGGAGTTTAATTCTTAATTGTGTGTATTGCCGGCGATACTCTCTGTAATGCGAACCGGTTTTCTTGGACAATTTCTATTTTAACAGGTTGCTATTTTAGTTGCTATTTTAAATGATAATGCTCTGTTAGCGTTTTGGTTTGTTGTATTCATTGACAAAAAAGCGGTTGCCAACGCCCAAAGAGGGAAAATCGGTACCTACCAAAAGGTAATTGGTATCTACCGAAAGGCAATTGGTACCTACCCAAAAGCAATTGGTAGGTACCAAAAGGGAATTGGTACATACCAAAAAGCAAATTGGTACGTACCAAAAGAGAATTGGTAGATACCAAAAGGCAATTGGTAGATACCAAAAGAGAATTGGTAGATACCAAAAGGCAATTGGTAGGTACCAAAAGAGAATTGGTAGATACCAAAAGGCGATTGGTACCTACCGAAAAGTCATTGGTAGGTACCGAAAAGCCGTTGGTACACACCAAAAAGCGGTAATTTTCTTCAAATTGGGCGTGATCGGCGGGTTTATGGTCAATTTTCTGCGGTTTTGGGATTTCTCAACACAGGCAAGCAACCAATTTCCGAAGTAACTGTCTATTTTTATTAAGCACAGAATAATCCGCAGATTACGCAGATTTTCACAGACGCAGATTTTTGCAGATTATTTTTTGAAAGCTCGAAACAACAAGACAGATCAATGTACTAATAAAGAATCAGCGTCATCTGCGGACTATTTTTTGTTTGTTGCCGTGAACGGTTATCAATTTTGAGAAGTTTCTCCGAATAAAATTTGACTACCCTTGTAAAAAATCTCACTCATGGTATATTTTCGTCTTTCAAAAGGTCAATGACCGCGTTTTTAAGTTTAAGCCGTGTACATTGGTTTTTTGATTTCCCATTTTCAAATCCTTTAATCTCTGAAAAAAAATGAAAAAAAATTTTGTCTTGCGCGGTTTTACATTTGTAACAACCCTGTGTATCGCGTTGTCGATACTATTTTCGGCATCGCTTCGTGCGGAAGAGTTGAAATCGTTTCTTACGGTCAAGATTGCTTCCCCTGAAACATTATTGAACATTGCCGAAAAAATTGCGGAATTGGCTGGTGCGTCGAAGGAATTTGACAACGCGGTTGTTCCGTTCAAGGATTTGCCGGGATTAAATCCTGAAGGTCCTTTTGGTTTTGTGCTTCACAGCGACGGTGAGGAGCTCAAAGAACCCCTTTTCATCCTCCCAATCACAGACCTTAAAGCGGTTAATCTTCCCGGTTTTGAGACGATTACAACCGGTTTGAAAAAACTGAGCAATGAAAAATTCCTCATTAACAGTCCTTTGGGGAATTATCTGTTTTATCAGAAAAACGGTTATGTTGTTGTGGTGTCGGAAGAGTCGGAATTGGCGATTCCCGATGATCCCAAAACCTTGTTTGCCGAATTGGAAAAAACAACTTTGGGTTTCAAAATAGATTTCGAGAACACCTCGCTTGATGCCATCGAAACCGCTTTGGCACTTCCGCAAATGTTCCTGGCAATGCAAGCCGGTCCCCAAGCAACACAAGTAATTGAACAATTTAATGAAGCTCTGGCGAAAGCTTACGAGACAATCAGTTCGCAAACACTTGGAATTTCTTTTGATCCTAAAACCGCCGATCTTAACCTGACTGCCGCTGTTGTTCCCAGAAAAGGTTCCGAAACAGAGAAACTGCTTGCTGATTATAAAAATGTCAAAACGATATTCAGCGGATTTCTTGGCAATCCGGACGAGGTTATTTTTTCGATAAATTCGGCGAATAATGCCGGATCACCACAATCGGATATTGATGCGGCTCTTACGGCAATCGATCAATTTTTCGAGGCTCTTTTTTTGCAGATTGAAGAACAGTCGGAAACCGACGAAGAAGCCGAATCAAACCAATTGTTAGCAGAATCACTGAAAAAGATTGTTAGAGCAACAATCCAAGCAGGGAAAAGTGATGGTGGTGCCTCGTTGGATGCTGATGGAACACTTCTTCTGGCTCTTACTCTTGGCGACACTGAGGAATTGGAAAAACTTGGTGCTAATATTTTTGAACGTATCAAAAAAGAACATGACGAAGACGATGTCAATGAATTTTTGAAAAAATATCTCAAAAAGGATTATACTGCCGTTGAAGGTTTTAACGTTTCAAGTTTGAAAATTCCATTGGAGGAAGCCGCAAGCGGGCATGAACTCCCGGAAAAATTAGCAAAAGAAACAGTAGGACTTTTCTGGGCAATCAAAGACAATGAAGCAGTTGCGGTTGCGGCGGGTTTTGATTTTGACAAGACGGAAAAATTGTTTCAACAAGCCTTAACGAAAACCAAAACACCGGTTCCGCTTAAACAACCTTCTGCGATTATTGCCCTGCAACCGCTTGGGAAACTTCTGAAAAAATACAGCGATGACACCCTTCCTGATACAGTAACCAAGTCAATCGAATTGCTTGCTTCTGCAGTAACCGATGCCAAAATCATTGCTTCAAGCAATGTCATTGGCACGACAGCGCAAGTAAAACTCAGTGTTTCCGGCAAGGCGATTACGGTTTTAGCGAACATTATTAAAATCTTCGCGGCATCCGAAAACAGCGGAACCCTTGACCGATCAAAAATCAAAGGATTTTAGTACACTCAAAAACAATGGTTTGTAACCGTTCACGTGAATAAATATCCGGCGTTCGGACACGAATTTCAATACGTTACAATAGTCATTGAGATTCATTGTCGGCAAGTCGATGCGACCTTTCTCCGAAAGGTCGCTTATCTTTTTGTTTTCTACTCATAAAACGGAATTTCCCAATGCAATGAGTATAGATAAAAATGTGATACCGTGTTATATTGTTGTTTGTGCCGAGCCGATGTTGCAGGTTGGGTGAATTTTTATCGTAAAAATCGGAGAGAATAAAATAACAAGGAGAATGATTATGCAATATCTTGATCCTAAAATTGATCCGATATTCAAGCGGATATTCGGCGAACATGAAAATTTGTGTTGTAGTTTACTCAATAGTATGCTTCCGTTGGGACCTTCGCAACAAATCGTAAGCATAGAATATCAACCGATTGACCTTTTGCCGGATATACCAATCTTGAAAAATTCCAACGTTGATGTGAATTGCCGAGATAATCTGGGACGTAATTTTATTGTTGAAATGCAGATGCATTGGACGGATGCGTTCACTGTCCGCGTACTTTTCAACGCCGCAAAAGTCTATGTCAAACAACTCAATAAAGCCGGTGAATATAAATTATTGAAGCCGGTTT
>JAITQV010000250.1 GCA_031288765.1 Planctomycetaceae bacterium | reverse complement strand
GTTGCCTGAGACGTTGGTCATAATGAAAACGATCTTGGGGAGATAAATGAATCATAAGGTACAAATTATAGAAAATAAAACTAAATTCGTAAAGACCACTTTTTAAATAGACAGGTACCTTGGGACGATCCTGGCCGACGCCCATCCCATCGCTACAAACGTAACTATTTAAAACTCAAAGTTTTGGAAGAAAAATTAAAGATACTTCTCCGTTCCGGGCAGAACCCTCAAAAAATATTCGAGAAAATCAAAGATATGATTCCGATTGTCTGAGAAATTTGAACAATAAATGATTCAAATGGACGAAACAATAATTCCAGCCGCATAATTTTACTGTCTTTTCGGGACAATGATTATCAGCGGGCACTACTGTTCCGCACCGTTACAATTTACTAAAGAATTGACAACTGAAAACAAAAATTTTGGGAAAGTACAGGTTTTAAGAAAGTGCGTGAATATATCGAAGTGAATTGGTACGAACTCATCACCCCTTTTATAATCGGCACAAAAAAACACGAATTCCTCACCACATTAAGTAAACAGCACGTCGCCAAACAACAAAGACCGCCCGAACCAAGAGTTGTCAAAAAAAGGAACAACCGATTCCCAAAAATGACCAAACCAAGAGATGTATTAAAAAAAGAATTACAAAAAAAGATTAAAAACAAAATTCATCTAAACGCTTGTAAATTCTTGGTATAAAACACCACAGTAGCATTAGGGCGTTGCCCTACGCTATGATATTGAGGGCTTTCAGCCCAATTTTCGAGACAACGGACTGAATAGATATGCGGCTGAAAGGCTTTCTGCCCTATTTTCAGAATAAATCACAGAACAGGCGGGACGTCCAAGTTCCTACAAAATAGATATTGGCTACCGTTCAATGTTGAACCCCGCACACGGAACTCTTTACCCAAGCGAAGGAGTTTTTGGAGGTAAGAACCGGCGCACATCAACCCCTTTTTCATGATCTTCTTTCCGTTGCGAGAAACGGTTGGAGATAAACACCTCACAAACCAAAACCAACAATACCCCCCAAAGAAATATATCCCACAAACTTGTTCCGCGTTTGAGTTGTTCAAACACAGCATCAATTTCCCCGCCTGCTTGCGCAAATACATAAGGAGTTCCGGCAAACAACACCTTACAACCCTCTTCCGTTAATCCCGCCGAATCAATCTCTTCACCGTCAATATTGACCGAAAACGGAATCTGAACCGCCCTCGCCGTTTCCAACGGACGCAACGTGTAAACCCCAACCTGACATGTATCCTCAAAAACAAACGTTGGACTGATTTCATTGCTGCCGCCCTTCTTCAAATCCCGCCGCAATACCTCCCCCGACGGCGGAATAACCTCAACACTCTGCGGACATTCATCCGCCTTAAACGTAAATGTCAACGGTTGTCCGGCAACTGTCCGAAGCCGAGTCTGCTCAATTCCCGCAAGCTGGAAAATCAGTTGATTGATCATAGGAACAAAAATCGGGCGAACCGGTAAATTCGTCCACGAAACATGAACCCCCGTTCCCAGAAATGTTACCGAACCGTTGCCGACCCGCCGCTGAACCAACAGCGGCATCCCATCATCAAGACCCGCCAATACCGTTGCACCGCCGCGTGAAATATCAACCGGAATCCGACGGTACACCAAAACCCGCGTAAAAAGTTCCCGCGGATTCACCAAATTCCGAAACGCCGGATAACCGCCGTCCATCAATTCAATATTCCACGCATCCTTGCCGGAACCAACCTCAGGCGCCTGCTGCGAAAAAACCGGCAACGGAAGAAGTTTACCGTCCATTTCGTCGTTGAGCCGGTTGTAATCTTCGGCAAAAATGTTGTCGCCGCATGTCCATATCACATGCCCGCCGCGCTCAATATACCGGACAAGACGTTCCGCGGTATCGTGTTCCGGCGCAGGCAGGTTCACGGCGATCACCGCAGCATAATTTTGCAACGGCTCCGTCAATAAATCCCCTTTGTCAATAGCCGTCAAACGAACCGGCGAAACCCCGCCCGCTCCGGTTTGCAACGCCTTCTCAATATAATACGTCTCCTCAAGAAATGGAATCTCATGACGCATCGGCTTGATTAACGCCACCGGAATCCCCTGATCCGCCTCCGCCGCAAAATATAACTTGTCGTCCAACGGATTCCCGTCGCTGCCCGCCAAACGGACTTCGCCCTTGTGCAAACCGCCCCGATCCAAAACTATCGTAAACGAATGTCCCTCCAGACCTTCGGGATCAAGAACAATGTCCGTACTGCCGTATTGCTTCATGCCGTCAACATAAACATCAATCCGCCGCATCTGTTCCAGTTTCGATTCGTTCTTCAAATATACCGTCATCGGCAAAGGAACTTGCGCAATAGGCAAAACATTTTTCGTGTCAAGACGGATTAAACCAACATTAGGCTTCGGAGATTGGCGGCAATTGACCAAAATAACCGGAATATGCAACATTTCCTTTTGCTCGGCAACAGCAATATCGGTTTTCCGGTCGGTTGGATTTTCATTGCCGCTTGCACTGCCGTTTTCGCCTCCGTTTGTGTTTGTATCGTTGGAAACCGCAGGAGTTGCAGCCGCTAAATGTTGCCACGAAACCGTTTGCTGGTCGCTGATAACAAAAATCAACCTCGACGGAGTTTGGGCTTTGATAAGCAAAGAACGGGCTTGCAAAACCGCAGCGGCTAAATCGGCTTTTTCATACGAAATCTTCGCATCACGAAGAACTTTACGGACTTTATCCTGACCGGAAAAAAACTGACCGTTTTCGGGAAATGCCTTACCGCAAGGAACAATAACCGCAATATTATCGCCGTTTCCAAGTTCGTCGAGAATTTTCTCCGCTTGGGCAATAGCCGTCTCAAAACGCGGAACTGTCCCGTCAATCGTTCCCATGCTTGCGGAATTATCAAGAATAATCACCGCAGAAGTTTGCGCACCGCCCCAAAAATTGCTGAGATTACGGATCGTAGGGTTGGCAAGACCAATAGCAATCAATAATAATACCGCCATCCGCAACAATAATAACATTAAATCTTGAACGCGGCGTTTGTTCCGCGTTTTCTGTTCGCTGATTCGGATAAACCGCAACGTAGAAAACGGCAATTCGCGTAAATTTTGCCGGTGAATCATGTGAACAAAAACCGGAATTGCCGCCGCAAGACCGCAAACTAAAAAACCAATAGATAAAAATGACATCGCCCTAAATTTGTAGGTAAAAAAATTGGCGGTTGTGTTGATGAATATCTTAAACGGCAGGAAATAATCCTTTATGGTAATGATTCGGCGGAATTTCGGAGAACAATTTTTATGTTAAAAATCAGCAGAGTGTAAACAGCGATCTTTATCTCGGACTTTTTGCCGGTTGCCCCTGCAATTCTTTAATTCATTTGCCGTTTCAAACGCTTTGCTGTCTTCTGCAATGACTTTGCTTTGTCCCGCAATAATCCGTTCAAAGTATATTACAAAAATTTAAAACTATACTTTGAACTGCGGAAAATGTTTGTTTATTTTAACGGTCATTGGCAAACGTTCAAGTATAACGGTTAAGAGATTGTAATTATTCGGTGGAATGTTGTTTT
>JAITQV010000143.1 GCA_031288765.1 Planctomycetaceae bacterium | reverse complement strand
TTATTAACCACAGAATACACGGAACACACGGAAATTAGTAAGATAAGATCACAAGTTTATTTTTTAAGGATACAAAATGAATACAATAATAAAAAAACTTTTTTGCGTCCTATTTTCCATAAATAAACTAACCTTGAATTTGTACGTAAATATTATTACTATTACATATTCCGTGTATTTCGTGTGTTCATTGGTTGATAAATAAACAATTACACAAATACCTGCCTACCGGCAACCTCCAACTGTATAACATGAGATAATAATTCAAAAAAATAAAACTATAAAACCAATTATTAAAGATGCCCTAATATAGACAACCGCTCTACGAGCGGTTGCCTTCGGGGGATTTTACTATTTGTTTAAATTTGTTTAATTTTGTTGCAACTAGAAATGGAGACGCAAACTTGTTCCGAAAATGTCTTCGCTTTGGCTTAAATAGTTGGAACCGGTATTTTGTTGCGAATGAACATATTCAAAAATCCAACGTATATTGGATGTCCAAAACCAGTTGACGCCAAAAGTTAAATCGTTTTGACGTCCGCCGTTGCCGCTAACATTCCGCCAGTCCTGCAAATCGAGATAACCCCATTGGAAAATCAGTTGCCATGCCCCCAATCCGTCAATCAAATTCCAATCCCCCGATTGGAACGGATGAAAATTGTGTTTGACTTTTGCGCTGCCGAATGCACCGCTTTTTAACTGATAACTTCGGTAATCGTTTGTCAGAAAGTAGCCCAGTTCAACATAACCGCCGGAAGCCGTCCGCTCAGGCGAAGTTCCATGGTCGGCGTATTTGACAACATACCACTCCGAAGAGGCGGATAAACGACCGTTTTGTAACGCCAATTCAAGACCTGCCCGGTGATGGTTATTGTTCGCAAAACTGCCGGTACCCAACAAACTCGTAAACCAATTAATACCGCCTGGGTTAGCACTCAAACTGGCGGAATCGTTTTGAGATTGTACATACGCCCAATGTCCGCCGATATGGAAAACTTGCCGTCCTTCATTTTCATAAATGGGAGCGGCAGTTAAACGGGCATTGAACACTGTTCCCGGATTATCGTCCTGAATAGAACGGCTGTTGTTGATTTCGCCTCCCTGAAACACTCCATAAAAAAGCCGGATACGATCTTTGGCAAACAAATGTTCCGAAGACACACCAAAACGCCGTCCCAAACCAAAGGTTCTCGAAGGAGTAATGAATTCGGTGAGCGGTGTGTGCAAAGCACTTGTCGGAAATGCCAATCCGATTTCCGGTTTGAAATGACCGGCACGAACATAACCTAAAAACGGTACGTTTTTAACTCCTATCCAATTGTCAACCAAATTGACCCGCCCGGTATTAGCGGTGCCACCGGGAGATAATGACAATTCAAATTTGTAATCAAAAGAGTCAAAACCGTTTCCGCTAATGGCAAACTGCATTTCCCTAATACCCGCCGTATTTTTGAGGCGATTAATATTCGCATCTTCGTCAGCAGTATAACTGTCAAGAAAAAGACGACCGGTCAGTTTGGGATTACTCCACGCTTTTTTGGTATCCGGTTTTTTTGTATCTTCTTTCAGTTTCTCAATAGCCGCCGTCAAACGTTCCAGTTCCGAATAAATAAACGGATCCGAGGAACTTGTCTGAGCGGTTATTGTCGTAACCGGCGGCGACGCCTCGGCAACCGCCCATTCCTGCGAAGGCAATATCGGTGTTTGAGAGCGGATTGCCTCGCCCACAACATTGGGACGTGAGGGTTGTTGAGCAAGCAACACGGTGTTTTGCGTGCTTACTCCTTGTTCGTAACTAAAACCGGCTTGTGCATCGGGAACAGATTGAAATTGTCCCGCTTCAACAGATATTGTTTTTGGGAATACCGTTTCAGCGGACACTTCACTGCCTAATGTTGTACCGGTATAAAATAATGTCAACACCAACATTATTTTCAAATAAACCGATAACAAATTTTTCATTAGAAAAATCCTCCTTTTAACTTTTAAATTTAACTTTGAAAACTGATTTCTCCATTTGCTGAATTTCCCAAACAGAGGATCACACCAAGATTATTTTGTTGATTGAGAAAATTATTCCCATCAAAAAAATCCGTTCAATTCATAAATCCGTATCAACAATAAAATTCCGCTGAATATTCCCCATAGACATTGAGGACATTGTATGTAACAAGACAAAGTATCGAAAATTTTTCACCGAAATATAACCGGATTTTTTTCTGTTTTAAATTTTTTTTGAAAAAACAAAAAAGATAACAAGATTAGAGAAACTTTAATACGGAGAAGAAAACTGCCCGTGATATTTGCCGGATCAACCGGTAAATATGATAGGCAACTATCAAATATGATAGCGAAATATGACGGCTTTGTTTGTTGAAATTTTTCGTTTAGAAAATATAAGTAATCGGAAAAATAATCAGAACAGCTGCCCTTCATATTCTTTTTTTCCAAAAATTCCAAAACACTCAATCTTAGAAAAAAAGTAATTATTCAGCGGAATGTTTTTTTAACGCGGAAAACTCGGAAAAGTACGCGGAAAAATGCAGAACGATAACTTCCGCGTTATTCCGCGAAATTTCAGTGTGTTCCGCGTTAAAAAACAAATCGTGTCTATTCCGTGAAAACATTCCACGTGAATAGATACGATTCAAATTCTCCGCTTGCGACACTATCCACTATCAACTCTCCACTCTATTTTAGAGTTTTTTGATGTCGGGGATGGAAAGACCGGTCGCTTTTGCAATGTCGGGGATACTTAGCCCCATGGCTTTGAGTTTCCGGGTAATTTCAGTTTCCCGTTTGGCTTCGCCGAGTTCCATTCCTTCTTTCAAACCTTTGGCTTTACCTTCTTTCAAACCTTCGGCTTTGCCTTCGGCTTTGCCTTCGGTTTTACCTGCATCAAAACCTTTGGCTTCACCTTCGGTACGTGCCGTTTCAAGAACATTTTTGTTATCGCGGTACACTTTAAGGTTATTCTGATAGGCTTCCTGAAGTGCCGGCGAATATTTCAAATATTCGGCAAGATCAAAGGCTTTCTCAAAAACCGGTTCATGCAAAATCGCCGGAATATCGTCAAACGATTCCAAGTTTTTCAAAAAATATAACCATTTATCTTTTTGGTCTTGGAGTTCGGATTCGGTTTTGGTGAACA
>JAITQV010000132.1 GCA_031288765.1 Planctomycetaceae bacterium | reverse complement strand
CCGTCTTTGAGGAGGGCATTTTCGATCCAAACGATTTCACTATGAATATGGCTGACCACCGTGCCGTATTCATAAGCAAGGTGTTCCATTGTGCGGTATTCACGCCAATATTGGAGTGTCCAAAGGAGTTTTTTTTCTAGGGGGATACGGCTGGGGCATCCGCCAAACTTATGGCGTTTGGCATCGGCAATTCGGAGAATGTCAAGCAATTTGGAAAAAGTGGGTTTCGAAACCCCGAAAAGCTTTTTGAATTGTCGATGACTTAAATTGAAGGCTTTTGTTACTTCCGGCGAATACATCGTGTAAAACTTGGGTAAGAAAATGAAAAAAAGGGGAAACATTAACACCGGACGGAGAATAACAATTAATCTAAAGTGACACAAGATCAATTTGTTATTTTTTTAATAAACAGACAAAATAGAGTTAGAGAAAAGGTCTAATAAAATTACGAACATTCCAATGTTCCAATCAAAAAACCTGATATATGTTTTTTGAATTTTTGGAAAGTGTATTTTTACGGAAGTAAAATCAGCGAAACCCGATGCCGCCGTTCGGAAATGGGTTGCCTGCCAACCGTTTGGGAGTTCCCGAAAACATTTTGGGAATCCCCAAAAATAGATTTTTCGGTGAAATTTGACAATTCAAAAGGTAGGCAATCGTTGGGTGAAAGCCCCTTGCCGAGCGATTGTGTCGTCGACAGCCGACAGTGAATTTATGTCATGTCGATTATTTTGGATTGCCTATCGGCAAGCGGCGTTTCGGCGAAACGCCGCCTACCTTATGATTGCCGAATTTTTAGGTTGTTTTTGTGTTTGGGTAGGAAATTAAAAGGTAGGCAGCATATTAGTTGATAGTTAATAGATTATAGTGGATAGTGTCACATGCGGATTTAACATCTTGCAATAAATTCTCCGCTTGCGAACTATTCACTATTAACTCTAAACTATTAACTACAAGGTTGTCTGCCTTGTCTTGACCCAACCCCTAACGAAAATTCCGCCGAAATCTTGCAAAAATTTTAACGCAAATTTCTAAATACCGTTGTATTTTGTCAAATTGCTGTTATAATTCCTTAATCTATTGTGAAATCGTGTTGTGTTCGCATTGTATTTCGTATTGTATTAAGGTTGCCGGTTTTTTGATAAAATCATTAAACTATTAAATCACTTTTTATCGGAGGAAAAGGTTTACCATGAAAAAGAATTATCTTTACAAACAATTGTTTTTGGGTTTTGTGTTGTTTTCGTTGACCCTTTGGGGAACATCTGTAGTTTTGGCACAGGAGGAAAATGTTTCGCAGCCGCAACCTCTGCCTCAACCCGCCGTAACTCCAGCCGACGAACTCAATATAGCCGATAACAACATAGCTGATAACAGCGAAAATGCCCCAATTGTTACCCCGATTAAAGGCGGAATCCATATTGAATGGCCCGCTTTAATGGAAGTCGGCGGTGTTCGTTTGTTGGGATCTTCGGTCGGCAAGGTTGAATTGATGTTTGATGTTCCGCTGGAAAACATTGATAAAAAAATTGAGCCGACTCAAAACTCCGAAGTGTTAATCCCTTTGACGGACTACTGGATTGTACGCGGAAAACCGGAACGCGCTATTCCGCTTTACCGTTTGGGACTGACCAAAGAACCGGATAATTTTGTATTCCAAAATAATTTGGCGATGTTGCTTTCAACGGTTGAAGGAAATCACGGAGAAGGTTTGAAAGTGGTTGATGCCGCATTGGAAAACCGCCGCGACAATGTTACATTGTTAGACACGAAAGGGATGATTTTGATGAATGACGGACGGTCAAGTGAGGCGGTTCCGGTGTTGCAGCGTGCTGTGGAACTTTCCTGCCAACATCCGATTTATTGTTTGCATCTTGCCAAAGCGTATGATACAATAGGTCAGGCAACCAATGCACGAAGCTGGTTTGAAAAAAGCCGACCGGGTTTGGAATCAATACCGGCTAAACTTACGCAGGAAAATAAAAATATGTTCGATGAGTTGCGTATGAAATATCCGCCGGATGTTGTTACCGCACCGAATCTGTAATATTCGCCGGTAATTCCCATCGTATTAAAATATTTGTCCCATTAAATTATTTGTCCCATCGCCCGTCATTGGGAAAAGAAGAAAATTTTTCAGTTTACACTTACAATTTACGGTTTACGCTTACGATTTTCACAGGAAAACCATGTCAAAATCATCACAATTGATTATCGGTATTGTGCTTATTATTGTTATCACGTTTTGTATGACGATTTATTCGGGCGTACAGACGGGGCGTTGGTCTTTGTTCAAGGGTTTGGCGGAAGCCCGGCAACTTTTGAAAGAACTTCCCAAAGAAATCAACGATTGGGTGATTGTGGGGGAAGACCAACTGCTTGATCTTGCAACAATTACGGAGCTTCAGATTCAGGACGGTTATGTCGCCCGTTCTTACCGTCATACCAAAACACAAGCGGTGGTTCACATGGTTTTAATGGTGGGACCGACGGGTCATGTGGTGGTGCATACGCCGGAAATTTGTTTCGGCGGAAGAGATTATAAGAAAGAAGAGAACCGTGTTTCCGTTAAAATTCCGGTGGTATTGCAAGATAGTCCCGACGAATCGGAAGACTCCTTCTGGAAGGTTGATTTTGTCAATCGCGGATTGAGACGCGACAAGATTTCTTTTTATTACAGTGTTAGTCTTGGTCAATTCTGGATTGCTACGGAGAATCCGAGATCGGCGTTCCAATTTTATCGTTATGTTTATAAGATTCAGGTTCAATCATTAGCGGACGGGGAAACGGACAACGTCAAGAATTTTCTTCAGGATTGTTTGCCGGCGATTCATGAATTTTTGCGTCCTTGTAATTGATTACGATTGATTAAAATTGATTAAAATTGATTAAAAATGTCATCTGTTTTTTTGCCGATTGACGGTGATTCCAATTTAACGAAGGAACGTTTTGATGCTTCGACTCACGCGGATCGAATGACACGTCTTGGCAGTGTTGTTCGGGAATCGGCGGTTTTGGCGGGTATTTATTTGGAGGGGCAGGGAATATCGGTTTCGCCGCTTGACGAACTTTCCGGTTTGGCGGAAGCGGCTCAGGTTCGGGAGGTGGGGCGTATCACGCAACGGCGGCGGAAACCGGAAGCGGCAACCTATATCGGAAGCGGTAAACTGGAAGAATTGAAAGAATTGGTTACTGCGGTTGATGCGAATCTGGTTATTTTCGACAATGATTTGGCTCCAAGTCAAACGAAAAATCTTGAAGAACATTTGAATGTTAAAGTTATTGACCGGACGGAGTTAATTCTTGACATATTTGCGAGCCGCGCCCGAACCAATGAAGCGCGGTTGGCGGTTGAGCTGGCGCAACTGGAATATTCATTGCCGCGTCTTAAAAGGATGTGGACACATCTTGAACGTCAGGGGGTTGGCGGTGTGGGGTTGCGCGGTCCTGGGGAAAAGCAGTTGGAAGTTGACCGTCGTTTGGCGCAAAAACGGATTCTCGATCTCAAATCCGAATTGGACACGATTCGGCAACGGCGTCATCGTGAGGTTGCCGCGCGGAAAACATCACGAACGGTTTCGTTGGTTGGTTACACGAATGCCGGTAAAAGCACGCTGTTAAACCGGTTGACAAATTCGGATGAGTATGTGAAGGATCAGCTTTTTGCGACGTTGGACACACGGACACGGCGTTGGCATTTACCGGGTTGGGGACAGGTTTTATTGAGTGATACGGTTGGATTTATTCGGGATTTGCCGCATCATCTGATTGCGAGTTTCCGCGCAACTCTGGAAGAGGCAAATCAGGCGGATCTTCTTCTTCATATTGCTGATGCGTCGAGTCGTGATGTGGAAATTCAGATTGATGCGGCGTTTCGGGTTTTAACCGATATTGGAATCCGTGAAAAAGACACGTTTTTGGTGTTGAACAAAATTGACGTTTTGGAGCCGAACCGTTTGCAGACGCTTTTAGCGAAATATCCCAATGCTGTTCCTATAAGTGCGGGCAAGGGGTTGGGGATTGAGGGTTTGACGGTTGCGGTGAGCGACATTCTGAGCAAGGAATTTCTTGAGTTAACGATTGAAATACCGGTTAGTGATGGTCGTCTTATGGCGTTATTGGCGCGGGACGGGGAGATTCTTTCGAAGCGTTACGGCGAAGAAACTGTTCTGGTTCATTGCCGGATTCCGCAACATTTAGTTGGTCGTTTACGGCAGGAAAAAGAAATCCGCGGATTATAACGGATAGTTCGCATGCGG
The DNA here is from genome assembly GCA_031288765.1 of Planctomycetaceae bacterium. Taxonomy (GTDB): domain Bacteria; phylum Planctomycetota; class Planctomycetia; order Pirellulales; family Thermoguttaceae; genus WRKP01. The sequence continues at coordinate 2,512 of JAITQV010000132.1, read as the reverse complement.
ATTTCCCGCCGCAACGACAATGATTCTGCGTATTTATTCAGTCATCTGCCGGAAATAGGGCTGAAAGCCCTATTTTCGGGATAGGCAACCCCAATAACCAACATAATATAAATTCATTGTCGGCTGACGCCGACGCAATCGTTGGGTGAAAGCCCTTCGGCGAACGATTGCCTACCTCTTGAATTGTAAATCGTAAAATGGGCAACGGAACGAACGGAATTTCTGTTCCTGGAGTCCCAAAGTAGAGAAATACACAGTGTATTTCTGTTCCCGGAGTCCCAAAGTTGAAAAATTTGGTCGAATTTTATATTCCGAATGTTTCAATTCCAAATGTTTTCTGTAAAATTTGGTATCTATTCAGTCCTTTGTCGAGTAATGACTGAATAGATACAAATATAGCGGATAGTGCCGCAAGCGAAGTTTTGATCACAACGATTGTAATTCGTATGTGTAAACCGTTTGCGGCACTATCAACATGTTGCTAAAAATTTAATTGGCAGGACCCGGGAGAATTCTTCCCGAAACAACGCCGTTGCAACTCATATCACACGGATTGCAGACGGGTTCGCACGGATCACATGCTGCCGGTTCGCAGGGGTTGCATGCCGAAGCAACATCACACGCACCAACTGCTGTTGCTTGAGTATAAACAACTTCTTTTTTTGCCCGTGTGGTTGGAAACAGGGAACCCGTCCGGCATAAACTGAAACTTCCGTCCGAACTGCAACCAACAGAAAACGCGGAAAGTGCCAGAGCAAATGCACAAAATAACACAACATTCTTCTTCATGTTCATGATTTTCTCTCCTGTGTAAAAAGGGGGGGTGAGTCTGGTTTATTGGTTTGGCGAATGAGTCCGTTCATTGTCGTCAATTCTCTCTTTCAGTTAGGATACTCTACACCACTCTTAAGGAAAATCAAACGAAAGAATCAAAATATTCTGTTTTCAAACGGGCGGAATAACCTATAATCCTGTTGATCCTTCCTTCTATTAAAGCCGGAAAATTTTAACAAATTTATTTGATTTTCTTGAATTGTTCCAAAAAAAACCTAAGATATACCGCCAAGCTTGATTGGGAAAAATTTAGCGTTTTAACGAAACTTGTTATGATCAACTTATTGTACTATTGAATAGTGTTATGCAGCGTTTTATTTTGATATTGATATTGAGTGCATTTGTTTTCCGCGTTCAGGCGGGCGACACGTGGTTTATTGATACACGTTCGACAACAACTGGGCTGGAACATCTTACCGTTAAAAAACTTGATAACGGCAATCCATCCGTTCGGGTTTGGTGTTCGGCGACATTGGGGGAATTTCTGGAAACGCACATTCCGCAAAAGCCGTTGGTTATTGTAATTCACGGTAATTGGATGTCCTCCGGTAAAGCCTTGAGTTACGGCAATAGCTTTGATCGTTTTTTGGATAAAATTGAAAAGTCGGGGGAACACCGGCTTCTTATTTGGAGTTGGTCTTCCGAACGAATTTTATGCGGAATCCGAAAAGATGTTTTAATAAAGGCGAGTCGTGCTAATGAGCAGGCGGATTATTTGGTTTCGTTTCTTCAAAGGCTGAAACCGGACAGCAAGGTTTCGCTGGTTGGTTTTAGTTTTGGAGCCAGATTGGTTTGCAACACGCTGCAAATGTTAGCGGACGCAAAAGAGCAAAGCAATAAATTATCAATTCGGTCAATACTTTTAGCCGGAGCGTTGGATTGTGGGTCATTGTTACCGGATGGGCGGTATGGTCGAGCCTTGTCTGTAACTGAAAAGATGTTGATACATGTTAATCCTGATGATGAAGCGCTTTGTTTTTATCCTTTACTTGTTCGTGTTGGCGGTCCTCAGGCGGTTGGGAAAAAAGGGGTGTTGGTAAACGGACTTTCGGAAGAATCGCAGCAAAAAATCAAATCGGTCAATGTTGCCCGGCAACTGGGAACAGAACACGCTTTTCTTGCATCATTCCGAACTCTGGTTGCTTACGAAAAAGATTTCCGGCAATACGCCTTGTTTGAATAGCTACGAAACATTTTTCGCTCCTATACTTTGAACGGTAACAAATGGCTATTGTATAAAAACATGGACGTTTCGCCCGCAATCACCAAAAAGGAGACTCTAAAAATCGTTGCCCGAAACAATCTTTGCGGCAGGATAAACAGGATTTACATGATTTTATTTGATTTCTGTCCTATCAATTCCGTAAATCCCGTCAAAAAATAGGTGTGAAGGTAATTGTCTATTTATTAACCGCAGAATAAATGGAAAAAATAATCCGCTGATTACACAGATTTTCACAGATATAAATTTTCGCAGGTACAGGTTTTTAGTAATATTTCAGCGAAATTTTCGCTAAAATCTTGTAATCAAAAGGTGGGTAACCTTGTAAGAGTACGTGTACGGTGTGTTGTATAGTGTTTGTAATTCTTTACAACACAAATACTTATAGCGATTTTATAACTACATGATTCGTAATTGTAGATATTAGTTGTGTCCAAGTTTGGACAAAATTAAAAC
>JAITQV010000735.1 GCA_031288765.1 Planctomycetaceae bacterium | reverse complement strand
TACGCCGTTAATACATTACTCGAAGATGTTGTCGGAGTTCGTTGGTGGACTTCGTCCGAATCGTTCATTCCGAAAAAACCGACACTCGAAATTCCCGCACAAAATATCGAATACGCTCCGAAACTGATTTATCGGGAAGCCTTTTACCGTGACGCATTCGACGGCGTTTTCGCAACACGAATGAAATGCAACGGTCAACATGAAAAAATAGCACCGGAATACGGAGGTCATATTCTGTTTCAATTTTTTGTTCATTCATTCTATTCGCTCATTCCGCCGAGCAAATATTTTGCAGAACATCCCGAATGGTACAGCGAAATTGGAGGACAACGGAAACACGAGGGCGCTCAACTTTGTTTGACAAATGACGCAATGCGTGAAGAACTGACTAAAAACGCCATTGAATCTCTGCGAAAAAATCCCGATGCTAAATTCATTTCAATAAGTCAAAATGATTGCCAAGGATATTGTCAATGCAAAAATTGTACGGCAATTGCGAAGGAAGAAGGCAGTCAGTCCGGAGTGCTTATTCGTTTCGTTAATAAAGTTGCCGAAACGATTGAAAGGGAATTTCCCGACGTTTGGGTTGAAACTCTTGCCTATCAATACACACGGAAACCGCCGAAACATGTTAAACCGCGAAACAATGTTGTTGTTCGTCTTTGTACGATTGAATGTTCGTTTGTCCAACCGCTCGGAGCTGGCGAACAGAATAAATCGTTACGTGAAAATATTGAAGGCTGGAGTAAAATTGCCGATCATCTTTTTGTCTGGGACTATGTTACAAATTTCTGGGCATATATGCTGCCGCATCCGAATCTTCGGGTATTGGCTCCGAATATTCGTTTTTTCATAGATCATCATACAATTGGTTTGTATGAACAGGGCGACGGTTTTTGTACTGCCGGAGATTTTGTGCGTATGAGAAATTGGGTGATTTCTCATTTGATGTGGAATCCGGCACTCGACGAAAAGAAATTGTTCGACGAATTTGTAAACGGTTATTATGGAACCGATGCGGCTTCGCTTTTGAAAGAATACTGGAAGTTACTGCTTGATTGTGCGGAAAAATCAAAAGTTTATCTTGGAATTTACAGAAATTCAACCGGCGATTGGCTTGATCTTGAAACATTAAATAAAGCAACGGCGCTGATGAATCGGGCAATTGAAACAACAAAAGATAAAACTGTACGGAATCGGCTGCGCCGTGAAAAAATGTCGATTGATCTTGTTCGGTTGAGAGATAACTTTGCTTTTCGACGTAATGCAAAATTGACGGGTACTCCGTTTACTGAATTACCCAATCCACAGAATGCACTCGAAGATTTTTTGGCTCATTGCAAAGAGTTTGAAGTTACTGCTTATTGGGAGGGAGGAGATACGAAAAGTTTAAAAATTTTTGAACAAAATGTCCGCCAAAGTTTTGGCACTGATGTTTCGCTGCCGGATTTCTGTAAAAACTTGCCCTCTAATAATTGGTATGAAGTACAAAATTTTGAATTTAATATCTATGACTTCAATAAGACTTTCATTGTCGATGACCCCAAAGCATCAAATGGTCATGTAATTAAAATGCCGGGTAATAATTTTGGATGGGCAACGTTTTATAATTTTGACGGTTTATTACTTGATTTGAAGCCGTTAAAAACTCCAACAACAGAACAACCAACATATCGCCTCTATGCGGCGGTTCGTTGTGATGCCAAAACAACCGAAGGAACTGCGATGACGCTTGGAGTGTACGATTATAAGGAAAAGAGGGGAATTGTGAGCAAATCGGTTCCCGTTTCGGAAATTTCCGGCGCGGAATATCATTGGGTTGATATGGGAACAATTGCACTCAAACCGGGGCACAATTTCTGGTTTGCTCCGCCGAAACGTCCCGACAAAGTTGATGCGGTGTATATCGACCGAATCGTTGTTGTTCGGGAATAAAATATTTTACTCAATTTTATTTTACCAACATGTTGCCCCTAACGGAACGGAAATTAGTTGATAGTGAAGAGTTCGCATATAGAATTCCCGCCGCAGCCGCGGAAAGTTATCAACAAAAAGTAGGCAATCGTTCGCCGAGCAATTGCCTATCTCTTGAATTGTTAATCAAAAGATTGGCAAACGGTTGCCGACCTTTTGATTACAAAATTTTAACGAATATTCCGCTGAAATATTATAAAGGAATATGTTACAACATGTCAATCGGATCAACATCAATAATCCATTGCACTTCAGACGGAGTTTTCATTGCAACCGAAACAGAACGCACTAAATCACAAAGATGTTCACCATTAGTATCATGAAGGTGAATATGGAAACGATAAAATCCGCGCAACTTGGCAAACGGCGCAGGCGCAGGTCCCAAAATTCGAAACGTAACAGGAACCTCAGCAGAAGAATATGTCCTAAGACGTTCGGCAAATCCTGCCGCAAATTCATGTGTTTTCGTTTCATCTTCGCCGCGTACAACAATTCGGATCATTTTCGTGTACGGCGGATAATTAAGCAATTTCCGCATCGACAATTCCTGTGTAACAAACGTTTGATAATCATGTCTCGAAGCAGCAAGAATTGCCGGATGATCCGGACTAAATGTCTGAATAATCACTCGCCCGCCGCGTTCGCCGCGTCCTGTTCGTCCGGCTACTTGAGTGATTAAATGGAATGTCCGCTCCGATGCACGAAAATCCGGTAAATGTAACGCCGTGTCCGCATTGATCACCCCAACTAATGTAACATTCGGAAAATCAAGCCCTTTGGCAATCATCTGTGTTCCAAGCAAAATTTGTACCTTGCCCTCCCGAAATTGCGAAAGAGCCCGCTCGTGCGCTCCGTAACCCTGCATCGTGTCCGTGTCCATACGCAATACCGACGCATCAGGAAAACGGGCTTTGATTTCCGTTTCAAGCTTTTGTGTTCCGAAACCGCCGTACCAAATTCCGGGAAACCGGCATTTCGGACAACGTGTCGGCGCAGAAATTTGATAGTCACAATAATGGCATAACGCAATCTCTTCCGTTTTATGATGCGTCAACGAAACATCACAGTTCGGACATTTGAGCACTTCACCACACGACGGACATTGAATATGCGTTGAAAAACCGCGACGGTTTAAAAGCAAGATGACTTGCCCTTTTTCGTTCAAGGCTGACCGAATCGCAACATGAAGCTGCCGATGAATCGCTCCGCGAGTTAATCGGTTTCGTATCTCTTCACGTAAATCAACAATCTCAACCAACGGCAACCGTAAATTTTTAACACGGTTCGGCATCGAAATCAATTTAGTACGGGAATCAAAATTCGCAACACAATTGCCGTGAACATTCTGTTGACTCACATTATGCCATGATTCCAGCGAAGGTGTTGCGGAACCGAGAATAAGCGGAATATTTTCAAGTTCCGCTCTTTTTCGTGCAACATCACGGGCATGATAACGCGGCGCCGAATCTTGTTTAAACGAATTTTCATGTTCCTCATCAATGACAATCAACCCCAGTTTCGGAAATGGAGCAAATACCGCACTGCGAGCACCAACAACAACTTGTACATTGCCCTCAGCAATACTCGCCCATTGCCGATGCCGTTCCGCATCCGTTAAATGAGAATGAAGAACCGCAACATCAGGAAAACGGCTTTTAAAACGTCCCACCGTTTGCGGCGTTAAACTAATTTCAGGAACAAGAACTATTGCCTGACGTTTTCTTCGGACAACTTCGTGAATTGCCTGAATATAAACTTCCGTTTTACCGCTTCCCGTTACGCCGTGTAACAAAAAATTTTCTTGCCGGTTGTTCCGAACCGCTTCCAAAATCATTGCCAACGCCCGTTGTTGATCGGAATTGAGTTGATACGGATTGATTTCCAGATTTTTCGGTTCCCCAATATCAGGTTCCGTTTTTTGCCGCCGGATTGTTTTTACACGAAAAATACCAAGCCGTTTCAACGTATTGATAGGAACAGCGGAACATTTGGCGGCGTGTTGAAGTTCCGGAATTGTCAGCGGTTCCACACTTTGCCGAAGTGTTTCCAAAACATGAAGCTGTTTCGGAGTCAGAACAATTCCCTTCTCTTTGGCATCCGATTTTCGAAGAACCGCCAACCGTTTGTCCACATCTTCCGTAACATATAAAACCGTTGTGAGACGTGTTCCGGCGTTGGAACGAACCCCCGCCGGAAGCATTGCCTCAAAAACCTGACCAATCGGACAAAGATAATGTTGCGAAATCCAACGAGTCAGTTTCAACATCGTGTCGTTCAATAACCGGTGTTCGTCAATCCGCGATTGAATTGATTTGAGCGGAACATTGGTTGTTGCCAAACCAAACCGCTGAACTTCAAGACAATATCCCAAAACAGAACGATTCCCTTTGCCCAACGGAACCATAACCCGCATTCCCGGTTCAATTTTTCCGGCAAGTTCATTCGGAACCAAATAATCAAGAACAGCATCGTAACCTGTGGGAAAAACCACTTTCGCAAGAAAACGATTTTTAAGATCGTCAAGTTCCCAAGGCGGCAATGTCGGCAACAATGGCGATGACGGCTCGTTGTCAAAAAATGTCCCTTGATGTAACATAAAACCGGTCGGAAAAAAAACGGCAAATCGGAGAACGGTTACGGTTTTACAAGATTATTCTTTGGGCGTGAATACCGGTAAAATCCGAAAGAAAATCCGCCCATTGTGAAACAGAACATTTTGACCATAAGCCGTTTGAACCGTAGAACCGTCAAAATTCGAAGTAAACGGATCAATCCTCGAAATCAATGTCTGATCAATAAATTCGTGAGAATCCGGCGGAAATGTTTCCGCTACGAAATTATCGGTTCGCGTTTGACCGAGAATAAT
>JAITQV010000703.1 GCA_031288765.1 Planctomycetaceae bacterium | reverse complement strand
GTGACTCAACGATGTCACAACAGGATTTTATACGGAGGGAACTCGGTTTTATACAGAAATTTACAAAACATTTTACCGATTTTGCGGAAGAAATTAGCAATGTTAAAATAGATGGAGTGGGCGGTACGGGACTCGAACCTGTGACCCCTAGCTTGTCGAGCTAGTGCTCTAACCAAACTGAGCTAACCGCCCTTGAAAAATGAGTTGCCGAATTCTCAAAACAACTCCTCCCTCATTCAAAGTCGCTTCATTCTCCCATGTTGTCAAATCTTGTCAAGACGGGGGAACAACATCTTTTGCTTTATTTTTTGCCTTGCTCAAAAGTTCAAGATAACTTGCCCGAATTGATTCCGAAAATCCGAAATCCTTCGATAAATTCCTAATCAACTCGCGTTTTTCCTCCCAGTCCGAAGCCGAAGCCATCGTTTCCAACTCCACAAAAGTTCCAACCCCTCCGCTTTTTTCTAACTCCGGTAAAAAATCAAGAACCACTTCCACCAATTGATTTGAAATCGCCAATTCACTGCGCCGCCGAAACTTACGAACAGAGTCCTTCGCCCGAAACCCAAGTAGTTCCAAGATTGTTTCAAAGGGTTCCTGCGGGTCGAGCCGAATCTCTATTTCACGGCGGGTTTTCGTTTCCCGATCTATTTTCGGTCCTTTGTACGTCAGAAATTTTTCCTCCGTTCCATTCGGCAACTTCCGCCGCCGAATACGTAAACATTCGTCAGTTACCGAAAAATCGCGTTGCGGATGTTGATAAAATAAATCCGTTTCCTCAACCATCGGTTCCAAAATTCCGCCAAACATTTTAAGTCGTTCCTCAAACGCCTTAATGTCGCCGACTTGGAATTTCATTTCAACTTCATACATATTGTACTCTCCTAAAAATCAAAGCGTTTTTGAAAATTGTGTGTTTTGAGCGTGTTTTGAATGTGTTTTGGAAAAAGCGGTTTTTATAAAATTCTTAACAACCGGAAAAAATTTACCGATTATTCCGTTTTTTCTGAATATTCGGATTAGACAATCCGATATATCTCTCTGGTAAAAGAGTTTTCCCCTCCACATCCACCCCAAAAATATTACGGCAAAGACAAACTATGTCGTACCAGAGGTTAAAAATTCCCATGAAACATGTAAAAATTATTGGCGTTTTTCTTTTGTTGTCCGTATTCATTGCCGGTTGTGCCTGTCATTCCGGTTATTACGGAACTTACAAACCGTTTTTCGCCCCTTACGGTTCCGTCCCGCAAAACGGATTCGTTGACTATGTGGACGGAATTCCCACAGCTAACGACTGTTCAACCGGTTATGTCAATCCCTGTAACCCTTATCGACCTTGCGGCTTAACCAATTGCGCCAACTGCATCGGTAATATCGTCAACGGCGTTTTTGCACTCGGTGAAGGTGCATTTTGCCTAGCCGCTTCGCCCTTTATTCTTGTCGGCAATCTCCTTTGCGGGGGATACGGCGGTTATGAAATGTTTCCTAACTCCGGTTGCAGCAATGAACTCTATTACGGCGATAACTGTTATCAAACACAAGATCTTTGCGATCCTTGTGCCGGTGTTGATCCAAACGCCTGCAACTACTCCGCAACTGCCGGTTGCAGCAATTGTAATAACAACTATTCCGAAGGAATCCAATTCCAAAATGATAATTCAAAACCGGTTTCCTCATACAGACCGATCACTCAGCAATCTTATACTGTTCCATACGTTTCGCAAACAAATCGAACGAGACCGATTTCGCAAACAATGTTCCGGCAAGCAACTCCGTCACAGCGGATGGCGCCGCCGCAACGGATGACGCCGCCCAAACCGCAGGTTTATGTCCCGGAATATCAGGAAAATTCCGCCCAATAATCACATTTTCCCGACAAAATCACATCAATCGATTTTTTCAACAAGCAAGGGGAATTGACGGATTTTATTATTCCGTTAATATTATACAAATCAAGAAGGGGGATTAGCTCAGTTGGGAGAGCGTCTGGCTGGCAGCCAGAAGGTCATCGGTTCAAGTCCGTTATCCTCCAATGGATTATTAAAATCTTTGACAGTATTTTTGAAATGTTGGGCGGCACTTTGTACTGAAGTGTTCGCCCTTTTTGTTTGTTCTTCTTCCGGTTTGTTGATCTTACGAAATGTAGATACGTTTGTGATTAAAACCGAAAATTCTATCAATGGGAATACGACAATTTTGAGATTGCTGTTGAAGAATTTGAAGAAGACGTAACTTTAATACGAATTGGTTCCGGTTTTACCGATGAAATTAAATTCATGAGATAAAACCGGAAACCCTACTTGTGTACCTTTTTAATCAGCGAACTTACTAATTGGATTACTTTTTGAACGAATAATTCCGTTATGGAATACTTAGACTTTCACTGCCGTCTTTGGAACCTAACGCTCCCCAAACTCTATACGGGGATTGTCCGTTTTTAAGACACATTGCCGTTAAATCTCCACACTCAATGGTATCGGAAATAAATCGTACCGAACCATCCAGCAAACCGACAACAACACCGCCGGAATGATAAGAAGTTGGCGGAATAACACCCGGATCAGAAGAACCTGTTCCGGAAGTACAAGTCGGACTGTTCGGCGGAGCAATAGTATTAAATGCGCCAAAAATCGGTTCACCGCTTAACCAACGGTGTCCCGAACGGTTATTATTAATATTATTTGGTGGTGAAGTTGAATATTCACCCGTAGCGGTTTTGTAAGCAATACAATTTTGGGGATTGAATGTTGTAGGAACTTCCTTTGTACCATTGGTATCTCCTTCGGCAAAACCTGAAATAACAGAGCTGGCACCTTGCATAAGAGAAGAAATGATATTTCGTCCTCGACCATAGTGAGCGACCCGTTCACTGACTCCTGCCGTATTAGAAGTACCGTCTGTAAGTGCACTTAAATTATGCCAGGCGAAACTTGAAAATGCTCCTCGTTTATTATGACCGCCGCCACTGGGCAACGTATCGCCCCGTCCCGGAAAATCGCCTTCACAAAAAACATAATTGTTTCGTCCATAATATCCCGCCGCAGCCTCGGGACGAGATTCCGAAGGGCAAAGAGCAAATCCAACAACAAGATCACGGGCAACCGTAGAACGATCACCTCCGCCGGGATTATCCGCCCCAATCCGTAATCCTACCCAAGTGCTGCCATTGGCATAGTTTTTTTGAACATCCGTAATACTTTCGTAAAGCGCATGTTGCTCTAAATCCGGCAAAATTCCAACCCAAGCGGAAATTCGTCGATTTTCTGCGTTTCCTGCCCAATTGTTGGTTCCGTCCATTCCCGACATTCGGGCAGGAAGGGAATCGAAACGGTCATGGTAATTGTGAACTGCCAAAACAACTTGTTTGATTTT
>JAITQV010000580.1 GCA_031288765.1 Planctomycetaceae bacterium | reverse complement strand
GCCCTTGACCCAATTATTATTGGTTCCGCCAATGGGATTTTTTCTAATGTCAATGTTTGGCGGTTACACGATTTATTTTCCGGAGTTATTTCCGACACGATTGCGAAGTACCGGCGTTTCTTTTTGTTATAATGTCGGACGTTATATTGCTGCGTGCGGTCCTTTGGCGTTAGGAGGTTTAACCGCTTTGTTTTCCGGTTTTGCAACACCGGAAGATTCGACCATACCATTCCGTTACGCCGGCGTAACTATGTGTTCTGTTTTTATTCTGGGAATTATTGTCATCTGGTTTCTGCCGGAAACCAAAGGTAAACCGCTCCCGGAATAGTTTGAAAATGGAGAGTATGCAAGCGGATTGTATCTATTCAATCATTTGCCAAACTATTATGCAGGACAAACCCATTTCCAATGAAAATTGTGTTACCGCAACAATTTTCTCAGTGTCCGAATTGCGGCATTGGCGAGTTCGGCTTCGCCGCAAAGAACCAAATTAGCGCCGAGTTGCTCCAGTTTGGTGATGTTGCCGGTGTAACGGCAACGAGCCAGTATAATACAATGATCATTTATCTTGCGAACCGCTTCAACAATTTCTTCGGCAAAAAGATCGTCGGGCACCGCAATCGCAACCAATGTAACATGCCGAACTTCGGCAATCCGTAAAACATTGTCGTCAGCGGCATTGCCGGAAATGGTACGAAAACCGTGTTGCGCATACGGATGTAAATTGACCGGATTCATGTCAATCAAACCAACTTCAAAACCGGTTGTTTCCAAAAACGTAGCAATTCGTCCGCCAATGGGACCAAGCCCGATAACAATTGCTTTTTTCGATGCATCTTCGGGAAAAATGACACTATGTTCGTCTTCTCCGCCGTGAACGGTATGTTCGGGAGCAAACCGCAAGGCAATTTTCAGAAACACGGGAGTTAGAATGATGGATGTAAGCGCAACAAAAAGAATCCGTTGATAGGTTTCGTAATCGAACAGCCCCGACGCAACTCCCTGCGAAAGCAATACGAATGAAAGTTCTCCCAATTGCGATAAACCAAGTCCCATTCCAAGAGCCGCAACCCACGGAAGTCCCAAAACACGAAAGGCAATTCCCGCCGCCAACGTTTTAACCGCCAGACAACCAAGTAAGGCTCCAAGTGTTAAGACCGGCGTGGTGAACAAAATAGACGGATCAAACAACGCTCCAAGTGAAACAAAAAAGATTGCGGAAAATGTTTCACGCATGGCAACAGTTACCGCCGTAATCTGATTGGTCAAACGTGTTTCACTCAAAATAACTCCCGCCGCCAATGTCCCCATTGTTCCCGGCAATTGGAGGCTGACGGCAACTCCTGAAACAGCAAGTAAAAGGAACATCGTAAAAAGAACAATAATTTCAACACTTTTCAATTCAAGTAAAAACGGAACTCCGTATTTACAGAACATTAACCGGACAAACACCACAAACGCAACAAAAATTGCCGAACCAAGTCCAAGCGAAACAAGTTGGGTAAACGTTCCGCCGCCTTCGTTGGAACCGGAAGCAAGCGCCGCCATAAAACCAACCAAAACCAAAAGCGGTACCACCGCAACATCCTGAAAAAGCAAAATGGCGACAGCACGAACTCCATGAAGCGAACCAACTTGCCCCATATCTTCAAGCGACTTGAAAACAAGAACCGTTGAACTAAGTGAAACCGCAGAACCAAGAACAAGACCTATTTTCCAATCACCGCCAATAAACGAAACAAATAGCGTCAGAGGAAGAATAACTCCGAACATCTGAATAGAACCGCCCATAAAAAAGAACCGCCAAAGTTTCGCTAATTCCGACGGCGAAAAATGAAGACCAATCGCAAACAATAATAAATTGGCTCCCAAATGAGCAAATTGATCAAGAACTTTATGTTCAACTTCGTCCGCCTGGATTTCGCTTGTAAGGTGTTCCAATTCCTGTTCCACTTCTTCCAATCGCGGATCTTTTTGAAGTCTAAAATCAAATGTTTCAGTATTGGGCGGTTTTTGTTCGGTTTCTGTGGTTTTGACTTGAACGGATTGTGTTGTAATAAGCCCCAACATTCCGCTGCCAATCAAAGCCCCAATAAGTAAATAACCGACAACCATCGGCATGTGCAAACGCCGGCAAACTATTCCGGCAATAAATCCGGCACAAAGAATAATCAATAAATCAAACAGAATTTGATGGATAATATTGGTCTCGTCCATGATAAAAGAAATTGAAACAAAATAAAAATAAATCTAAATTGTAACTGCTTATTTTATTAACCGCAAAATACACGAAAATACAATGTTTCAATGTAATATTTCAGCGGAATTTTCATATCTATTCAATCGTTTGTTGAATTATTTAACTTTGTAATATTTTTTCATTGTTTTGGTTCGTAGTTTTTGAAACAAGACTTTCAGCCTATTTTCACAAAAAAGCAAATAATTATAATTATTCGATTTTTTGGGGATCAATCGGTGTTGTGTCACTGAACATCAACCGTTGAAAAATTTCCGGCTCAATTTTTTCGCTGATCACACGAACACTGCGGTCACAAAATGATGCAATAATAATTCCCGAATGATACGAAGCCGGTCGCGCAAAACGGTATTCACCAAGCCCGTTAATCCGACCATGTACAATTTTTGAATCTCCCTTCAAACAATGATTGATAAATACAGGAACCATTGGAGCGTCTTTTCCAGTACAAATATCGCGCCGCTGATTCGGAAACGAAGAATCAGGAAAACAAAAACCAATCAAATTTTCACGCGGTTTTTCGTTCCAAGTTCCCGCTTGCAGTGTTTCTGACGTAAGAAGAGTACATCCGGTTCCGTTTTGTTTTGAAATGAAATCAAGTGTTATTTTTGTTTCCGTTTCAACATGATCGAAAAAGACGCCGTTTTTCGGCTCATTATCGGCAACATGTCCGGTTGGATTTATTGGGTTGACAGCGGTAAATTCCGCATCCATCTTACCACAGTTGACAATGTATGACATCCATATTTCCTCTTTTTTTTTAATACGGCTTGATCTACATTTCAACATCCCAATGGAAAGAGAGGAAACTGCGTCGATTTCTTTTTGATTGGGTAATTCTGCCGACAAAATTTCCCAAGCTTTATTGTATTCTAAATAAGGCAAAAGCATCACCGTCCATGAAACTTCACGTCCGTTGGCAAGTGTTTGCCGCCAACCGGGAAGTTCTCCGTGTGCTGATTCATAATTAATACATCCCAGTGCTATCTCCGTTTGATTGTTTAGACAGTTTACCCGATGAGAATTTACATGTGAGTCTGTAATTGTAGGAATAAGTATCCCAAAAAGCATCCCGATGATTACAATTACAACAATCAACTCTATAAGAGTAAATCCATATGATGTACGATATTTCATGGTATTCTTTTCATAATAAATGTTTTCAAAATTACCGTTTGTGTTTATACATACAGCAACCCTTCATAGACTGAACGGTTACAAATTCGGTACAAAATTCTATTCGGAATTTTAACTTAAAGCAGTCGCAAATTCATCAAGTGTTAGGCATGTCGCAGCATGAACAGTTAACGACTCCAAAGCAATCGGGTCGTTCATTTCCTGAATCGCCGTCTCAATTTCCTTGGGAACATTTGTAAACTTTTTTCGTAAAACATTCAAAACGGCATTGCGTCCGAATTCCGTCTTACCTTCTTTTTG
>JAITQV010000482.1 GCA_031288765.1 Planctomycetaceae bacterium | reverse complement strand
CCGCATAATATCCGAATAAAATTTCGCTTTTTGTAATTCGATCATTACGGTTTTGGTTTTGCCGTCGGCGGTTGAAATTTGGGCGGAAAAGTCAAAACGGCATACTGTGAGAAAAGATTCTCCGGCATTTTCCGTTGATTCTTTTGCTGTTTCCGTAGTGTTTACTTTATCGGGGGGGCGGCGAATGGTACGTTCCAGTGTTGCGAAACGAAGCTCCAACACTTCTTCCTCAATAATTGCCGAAAGGAACGTTTTCGCAACTTCTTCATCTTCCAGCATGAATTTGAAGACAACATCATAAATCGGGTTTGCTATGTACATTGTTATTTGGTTTATAATTTGAGGGACAAGGACAATTTCCCGATTATAACCGGATTTTGTGACGGTGAATGTTCTCTACATTGAACGGCGGGAAACTTTCTTTTATTTTAATGGTAATCATGAACCGTTCCAAGTGTATTGCCGCAAGGTCAATTGTTCAATCATTTTCAGGTTTGGTTCGAAGCCGATTCCCGGTTCGTTCCAGAGTTCGATAACCAACCGTTTTCCATCTGCCAGAATATTGGGACCCTCATACGGGGTAACTCGTTCCGCAACCATTTCGCCGTTTTCATTGGGATGAACTTCAAACCGGTTGGGATTATGGCGGGCGGGTTTAACGGGTTCCGGTTTAAGAACCGGTTTGAGCGGAATACCGGGGTCGTTGGTCAGGAGTTCCTCGAAGCGGACGTAATCGGTCGGGCGCGTAACATAAGGCAACGCCGAAAGAGCCGCAACAAAACGATAACCGATTGAAGTCATAATATCCGCTCCCACATAACAATCAACCTCACTGCTTTGAGCCATATTATGAATTTTTTTGGCGTCTGTTAATCCTCCGACTTTTCCCGGTTTGAGACAAAAAGTTCCGGCGCTTCGCAAATCTAAGGCGATTTCAGCCTGATGCGGCATGGTGATGGATTCGTCGAGACAGATCGGCGTCCGAATGGAATCCTGAAGCATGGCATGACCGACAAATTCGCTGGAGGAAAGCGGTTGTTCCAGCAATGCCGGCATAAAATCGTCGAAACGGTAAATCGTATCGCTATGCCGTTCCAGACTGAGCGAACCTTCCACATCGCATTGAATCATCTGAGTCGGATAATTATTCCGTACCGCGCCGAGAACTTGAAGATCCCAACCGGGGCGAATTTTAAGCGTAATTCGTTTGAACCCGTCCGAAACCGCCCGTTTAATATCGTCGAGAAAAGCATCCGGTGATTCAAACCGGTCAAACGAAAGTCCCAACTCAATTTCTTTTCCGGTGTTGCCGCCTAACGTTTTATGCAAGGGTTCATTTTTTGAGCGGGAATACATGTCCCACCACGCAAGATCAAATAAGGCTTTGGCATGGCGATTCCCTTTGATGTCTTGAAACAGAGCGCCGATTTGTTCGCCGGAATCGATATTGGGGGATTTGATAAAGCGCGGGATTAAACATTCCCGAACACATTCATAGACTTCCGACGACCATGCGGCGGTTAATGTCGGTTCGTTGCCCGGAAACACTTCGCCCCAACCGTCAAGTCCGTTGGAACGCAATCGAAGCAATACCGTATCAAAATAATCAAGCCGCGTATCCGCCATTGTGTAAGGTTTGGCTAACGGAAAACGTACAAGGTAAATATCAATCTGATCAATTTTCATAATACCGTTAAAACTTTAAGTTGAAACAGGAACACTCCCAAAAAATAATGGAAAATCCCCAATACAAACATAAACAAGGTCGCCCAGTATAACATATTGCCGTTGAATTGTGAATATAACAGCAAACAGCAAATAATAAATTGTCGGATAATATTCCGTGAAATGTTTTTTTGTTGTGAAATATTCCGCTGAAATATTGCGTCATTGGCAATTGCAAGAGCGGTAACGCCGGAAACCGTATTTGCTGTTGCTTCTTGTTCATGAAATAAAATATGCTATATTATGTTTCTTTAATATTTACGGAATATTTCTTTGTTGCGGCAATCGGTTTTTTGTGAACGGCTGCAACAGTTTTAGAACACACAAAATTGATTTTAACTTTTGGTTTCAACAGATGAAGATTACGAATCCGGTATTTTGGAAGGCGGCGGGTCTTTTGGGGACGGCATTGATTCGCAATTGGATGGGGTTAATTGATTTTAAGGCGGCGTTTTACGATCCGGAGCTTGATCCGGCGTTCCTGCACGAAAAGCAGCGTTATATTGCACTTTTCTGGCATGAATATATTTTATGTCCGTTATATTTACGGCGGAACACTAATGTAACGATGATGCTTAGCCGCCATAATGATGCGGAAATTGTGGGGCGGATTGCGAAGTTATCGGGGCTGCGTTGTATTCGCGGTTCTTCGTTTCGCGGCGGAGCGGCGGCGGTCAAGCAGTTTCTGGAAATGCCGGAGTCGTTGCGGAATATTATTGCAATTACGCCGGACGGACCGCGCGGACCGCGCCGGAGGTTATCGGTGGGACCTATTTTTCTTGCGTCGAAACTTCGGATACCGGTTGTACTTCTTGGGGTGGGTTATGATCGTCCTTGGCGAACCCGAAGTTGGGACAGATTTGCAATTCCGCGTCCTTTTTCACGCGGGCGGTTTATTCTTTCTTCTCAATTCCCTGTACCTGCGGATTTGGATAAAGACGGTTTGGAGTTATTTCGTCAAAGGTTTGAAACGCAACTGACATATTTAACGGAGGAAGCCGAAAATTGGGCAGCATCCGGCGAACCGCTTCTTGGCGAATCTCTTATATGTTCCGGTCCTAAATGTTCGCTGACGTACTATGGTTACAGCCGACCTGCGGTGATTAACGAAGAGCGGAGAGTTGATAATTGATAGTGTTGCAAGCGGAAAATTTACCGCAACGAGTTAATTCCGCTTGCGTCTCCCGCTATTAACTGTTCACTATAAACTATTCACTAACCGGCGTCTTTTTAAAAACAAATATTTGTGAGTAAAATATAAAGCAATATTCCGCCGGACAATTACAAAAAATCAATATAATTACAAAAAGTCAATTCCGTCATGTCGGTTCTCCTTCTTAACATGCCGTTTGCGCAACTTTGTTGGCCCAATCTTGGTTTGAGTTTATTGAAAAGTGCGTTGACGGTTCGGGGCATCAATTGTGATTTGAAAAATTTTTGTTTTTCATTTGCGGAACGAGTTGGGTTTGATTTATACGATTGGATTGCCGGGCATTTTGCGTTTGTTCTTGGCGGCGAACATCTTTTTGCGAAGGCTTATTTCGGTGACCGGCTGCCGTCAACAGAGCAATTCTGGAACGATGTTTTACTTTGGACGGAACCGGAACTTGATGAGCAGGACAAGGTTGATTTTGAAACAGTTGCGGCGGCGGTGTTACCGTTTTTGGACGATTGCATGAAGTCGATTGATTGGCAGAAGTATAAAATTGTTGGTTTTACCACTTCCTATCAACAGACATTACCTTCGCTTTGTTTAGCGCAACGGATAAAAAAACAATATCCGCATATTCAAATTATTCTTGGCGGAGCGGCTTGTGAAGGCGTGATGGGCAGTGAACTCTTACGACAGTTTCGGGAAGTGGATTATATTTTTACCGGCGAAGCGGATTATACTTTTCCGGTTGTAGTACAAAAAATTCTTGACGGAACAATCAACCGGCAATTGTTACCGAAAAGTGTTTTGTCGGGAACAACTCTTCGCGAACATGCCGAAACGAAACTGTTGACATTACAAGGCGAAAAACTTTCCGAACAAATATTGGAAACGGATAATTCCGAATCAATAGTTACGGATCTTGATCAACTTTCGCCGCCGGATTTTGACGATTATTTTACTGATTGGCGTTGCAGTCCGTTGCGAAACGAGGTGAAGCCTTTGTTGTTTTTTGAAACATCACGCGGTTGTTGGTGGGGGGAACGCCGTCAATGTTCTTTTTGCGGTCTCAACGGTCATTCGCTTCGGTTTCGCTGTAAAACTCCCCAACGGGCAATTGACGAGCTTGTGGAACTTGTTAATCGCTACGAAATACATGAAGCCTGTTTTGCGGACAATATTTTTGCTAAGGAATATTTTGAAACTTTTTTACCGTTGTTGAAGGCGTCGGGGCTTGAACTTCGTTTTGAGTTTGAGATGAAGGCGAACCAGAAAAAGGAACATGTTCGGAAGATGCTTGATGCCGGTTTGGCGGCGGCGCAGCTTGGTATTGAAACATTTTCAACACCAATTCTCAAAATGCTCAACAAAGGCGCAACCGCATGGCATAATTTACAAGTTCTTAAATGGTACACGGAGGGCGGTATTGAGGTGAAGTGGAATATTTTATACGGTTTTCCCGGTGAAGACCCGAAAGAGTACGAAAAGTTGACGGAATTATTGCCGTTTGTGTTTCATTTTCATCCGCCGGCGGCATTGGGCAAGGTTCGGATTGACCGGTTTGCTCCGTATCATAATGATCCGAAAAAGTATGGTATTGAAAATTTACGTCCGTTTCGCGGTTTTCGTTTTTTGTATCCGTTTGACGAGCAATCGTTACGGCGGTTGTCTTATTATCACGAATTTGATTTTGCCGACGGGCGCAATGTTAATAATTATATCAAACCGTTTTTGAAACAAGTGCGGTGTTGGGAGGAGGAATATGCCAAAGGAACACTTCGGGGATTTGATCGGAATGACGGGGTGTTATTGTTGACGGACACGCGTCCTATTGCTGTGGAATTTCAGTATCGTTTATCGGGAATTGAGCGGGAACTTTATCTTTTCTGTGATGCTGCCCGAACACATCAGGAAATTTCGGAACGATTTCCCGATTCTGTTGAAAAAACGTTGATGCGTTGGATTGAACAACGTATTATGATTCCGGTTGATGATCGTTTTTTTGCGTTGGCATTGAACGAACCGCCGCCAACATCTTCCTAAACAATAAATGTAATATGTCAGTGAAATATTAAGCGGAAATTTTTAACCGCGCAATAATTTCGGCAAAAAACCTCATTTCCAACCTGATTTTTCATATTTATTCAGACCTTTGTTGAGCAATTGGGTAAAACCAACCTTATTTTCAACCTAATTTTTCCGAACAAAACAACCTCAGTAGCCAAGAAGTCCCCGTAAAATAAACCTTATTACCTTATTAAAAGAGATAGTAAAGAGGTTTATATTTTAATTGTCCAACGGACTGGAAAAATCAAAAAGATACTGTACATTAACGTTCTTCAATCGGTTAATGAAGTTCTTCATTTAATAATTGCAGTTCTTCAATCGGTTAATGTAGTTCTTCATTTGGCAATTGCAGTTCTTCAATCGGTTAATGTAGTTCTTCATTTGGCAATTGAAGTTCTCCATTTGGTCAATGAAGATCTTCAATTGGCGATGTTGTGAGGGTTTATAGTTGGTTTCCAGTGTTTCCTCACAACATCTGGGAAAGGTTTTTTTACAGTCCTTTACTTTCTCCGCCGTCGATACTTCCGAAGGCGCCCCAAAGTAACTGTCTATTTAAATTTTGCGAACTAGAGTAATTAGCTCCCTTAGATTTTAAGTTTTTTCGGAAAAGTTACACATTTAGTTAGATTAACTTGTTTAGCAACATGAAGTTACGACAATTTGTAATAATTTTAAACAAAAGCGAAAT
>JAITQV010000468.1 GCA_031288765.1 Planctomycetaceae bacterium | reverse complement strand
CCCGAAGTGGAAAGTACCAACAACCAAAGTGAACGGAATTTACGGCGTGAAGCGCTTGCCCGGAAAACCGCACGAATCAGTAAATCACAACGCGGTGCCGAACGGCGCGGAATTATTATTTCTGTATTGGGAACGATGAAACGGAGATTAAAAGAATTTTCACTCAAAAACATTTTGGCAATTGTCAAAAAATCATACCGGAAAGGTGTTTCTTTGTTTGCAATTCTAAAATCGCTCGATCTCAAATCGCCTCACTCTCAATAATTAAAACAAAAAATAAATTGCCTTCTCAACATAAACGCAATACCGTTTCAAAATATTACGCGATACGTTACACGTACGTCCAAACAAAAAAATTCAAAATTAAAATAGACAGATACAAAAAAAGTTATCTCAAATACAAGACGAAACCAAGTTTTTGTGTATTCCACCTTCACCGTTCTCCCATTTCGCGTCAAAATTCCCAACCCAAAAATAATCCTGCCCTGAAGCATCCTCCAAACAAAAAATATCCCCCAAAACCAACTTCCTCCAGAAAAAATGTGTAGATACTTTTGACCTACAAGGGTGAGATTATGGTTATGTTGGCGGATAATCTCGCCCCGTGCGGGACTTCTATTTTTTGGGGTTGTGATCCGGCGGTTGCACTGCGCTTCACCGCCGGTTATGCACATCACACCCCTAGCGGGGTTAAGATTCCGGTTTCCGTGCAGAAACAAAAATCTGCCGCCTAACATCGGCGCAACAAAATAAAAGCCCCAACAAGGCGTAATCATTATAAAACGACAACAGTAGGATTGATGGGGATTGCGCCCTTTCAGGGCTTTAATTTATTGGAATATCCTGTTCGTAGGGCGTTGCCCTACGCTAAGATATGAAGGGCTTTCAGCCCTAGTTTCGGGACAAATCTCCCAATAGGGGCGAAAAATTTTTCGCCCCTGCATTATTCCACGATCAACCCTCCACTCCCCACTAAAACACCCTACCTTTTTAAGGCGTTGATGGTTTGTTGACCATTACCCGCATTAACTACAACCGGCGGAATATTCCTCGCCCCCACAATAAATCTCCGTTCAAAGAATTGCAAATCACCGAAAATATGCTATATTAAAAACAACACTTAAAAATCCGTTGAGTAAACATCTTTATTTGTAATTCACTAATTATGCGAATTGATAAATTCCTTCTGTTTGGTATCGTACTTCTTGCGGTTTCTATTGTCGTCGTCACAACCTCCGTACTAACCCTCGATATGTCCGGTATGGCAAAACGGAATGTTACCGAACTAAACTCCGTTGCAGAGAATGTTAAAGAACAGAACAACACCATGTTCAAAGAATTAAACCTCCACGCTTCGGCTCTGGGAGAAAATATCTGGAATACCACAAACGAAGCGGCAATCGAAGAATTGCGCAATGTCGGTGATGAAATCGCCGCAAAAATCAAAACCGTTATGGATACGCCGTTTGTTACCGCGCGGGATATCGCCACAATACTCCTGTTCGAAAAAACCGAAGCCGAAAAACGTCACGAACCCCCAAACCGTGAACGCACCGAACATATCCTCCGCTATTTCCTCGAAAAAAATCCTGAAATTACCGCTGTTTTCAACGGTTGGGAGAAAAATCAGTTCGACGGGAAAGATAACGAATTTGTCGATAAAGAAAATCCCGACCCGGAAATGTACCACTCCAATAATAACTTCGCCTCCGAAGGCGCCTTCCTCCCCTGGTTCTACTGGGGTGAAGACGAAAAAACCAAAGAACGTAAAATTATCCGCGGTTTTCTTGATGATTATTTAACCAGTTCCGCCCGTTATTATGTTACCCCGCGCGAGACGAAAGAAGAATTTATCACAGAACCCTACGTCGATGCCGAAGTTCCCCTGACTTCCTTTTGCGTGCCGATTTTGCACGAGGAACGCTTTATCGGAATGGCGGGAATCGATATCGCTCTTGAAAATCTTCAGAAAATCGTTCAAGAAAACAAACCCTTCGGAAACGGTTTCGCCATGTTCCTTAGCCCCAGCGGAAGTATCGTCTATCACCCCAATAAAGAAATTAACTACACCATCGAAAAAAACGACGACGGAATCGACGAAGAAACCTACCGGAATATCAAAACAGTTGAAAGTTTGGCGGAAACTCACAAATACTTCGAAGAGAAAAAAGCAACCATCTACACCAGTAAAACTATTACAGGAGAAGTTTCCGAAGAAATGTTGGTGATTCATATTCCGGTTCGGTTCGGCAATTACCCCGAAATATGGATGGTTGTTGTGGCGGCGCCGGTTACCAGTGTTATGCAGCGCCGTGACAATGCCCAAAAAAGTATGGACAACATGATCAGCCAAATCGCCGACCAAAATACACAATTCATCCGGCAACTCGACGACCGAATCGCAAATATTATCGAAAATTCCCAATCGGCGTCAAAACAATCCTTGATTCGTTCGGGAGTTATTGCGGTGATTATTTTGGTTTTTGCGGTGGTGATTGGTTGTGTGTTTGCCGGTCGCGTCAATCATTCGATTGAAGCCCGTGATTTCCGGTACCGGCAAATCCTCGACGTATCAAGCGACCCTATTTTAGTGGTTGATATGGATATGAATATTCTGTTTGTCAATCAACCCGGATTGGCTCTGTTGAAAAAGCCGCTTTCGGACTGTGCGGGGCGAAGTGTCGAAGAACTCTGGAAACCGCTTATCGGCAATGCTTATGAACAATGCGGTATTCGCCTGCTTCGGGCAAAGGGACAAACATTGAGCCAAATCGAATTTGACAATCGTTATTGGGATATTACTTCGAATTACATTACCAATGTACAAGGTGTGAAGGACGGATTGATTGAGATATTCAAAGATGTTTCCGACAGGGAGAATGTTTATCATTTGATTTCGCGGGTTGACGAGTTGATCAAGTTGACGGTGGAACACACATCGAATATTGCCGGCGCTTCCGAACAACTTTCGCAAGGAGCAAACCAACAAGCCGGCAGTGTAAATTCGATCACCAACGATATGCGGCAAATGAATGAACAAACCGAAAAAAACGCCGAACACGCAATTCATGCGAATGATTTTGCTCAAAATGCGGCACAAACGGCAACACTTGGGCAAAAGCAAATGGAGGAAATGGTGGCGGTGATGAATCAAATCAGTGCCAATGCCCAAAATATGCGGAAGGTTATCAAGACAATTGATGATATTGCGTTTCAGACGAATTTACTTGCGTTGAATGCGGCGGTTGAGGCGGCGCGGGCGGGAACACATGGTAAGGGTTTTGCGGTGGTTGCGGAGGAGGTTCGTAATTTGGCGGCTCGCAGTGCTAAGGCGGCGAAAGAAACGGAAGAATTGATTGTTAAGAGCAATCAGCAAATTGAGGGGGGAGTTCATGCTGTTGACCGAACATCGGAGGCGTTGAATAATATTGTGTTGGAGGTTTCGGAGGTATCGGGTTTAATTTCTCAAATTGCGGATGCTTCAAAGGAGCAGTCTGTCGGGGTCAACCGAATGTCCCAAACACTTCATACTGTCGATATGATTACGCAGCAAAATGTTGAAATCTCTTCAACAACCGAAAGTGCCGCCCGTCAACTTGCTTCCGAAGTTGGGGAATTACAAAATCTGATGGAACGTCTTCGGAAAAACAAAAACGCCGCCAATTAGTTGATAGTTTAGAGTGGATAGTGGATAGTGAACAGTGGATAGTGGAGTACGCAAGCGGATTTCCCGTCTAACGGCAATAATTCTGCTTGCGAACTATTAACTATTTGTTATCCGCTACCCCCCGCAGGGGTTTGATGTGCATAACCGGCGGTGAAGCGCAACGCAACCGCCGGATCAGAATCCTCAACCTGGCAAAAGGTAGGCGACCTTTCGCCGAAGGGTAGGTTTTTATCATTACTCATTGGCAAATTTCTAAGTGATTTGTAGTACCTGTCTATTAGACCTTTTCCCTAACCTGCTTAAACACCGAAAACATAGCAAAATGCCTTATTTTTATAATTGCCTAAATTGTGTACTTTTCATATTTTTAAGTTAGAGACAAGGTCTAATAATGAGCAATTGGAGAATAGTAATTTCTTCAATTTTCTCTTCATAATGTTCAAAAAAGATACAAATCCGCCCAAAATTGCTGCAAAATGAAACAATTCGTTCAAATTTTCCGGCTTTTCCTCGAAAGACATTCAAAAAATGA
>JAITQV010000464.1 GCA_031288765.1 Planctomycetaceae bacterium | reverse complement strand
ACGGATGACTCGTGCCTACTCACGAATGACTCGTACCCGTCCACGGATGACTCGTGCCTACTCACGAATGACTCGTGCCTACTCACAAATGACTCGTGCCTACTCACGAATGGCGCGTTCCCACAAACAGACAATATATTATACGTCTTGAAAAACATATTATACGTCTCGAAAAACCTGCGCCGGGTCTGGAATTTGTCCGCTTTTTAACCATTAGGCATCTATTTAGTTAAGCAGGCAACATATTAGTTGATAGTTTATAGTGGATAGTTGATAGTGCCGCAAGCGGAATTATTGCATTGCGGTAGGAAATCCGCTTGCGAACTATTAACTATTCCCTATAAACTCTTAACTAAAACACCGCTTGCCTTATGGTTATAAACGTTTAAGAAAAAATTCCGCAGAAACTGCACCGAATTGCTAATCAAAAAAAATCAATCCGTAATTCCAAAGACTACATTTGTGAATGACCCAATAGATATATTGTTTTCTTATCGCCGTATCACCAAATCCCCCAACTGAACTCCGGCAAATCGGGCAATAAAAGAACATTTCGCCTTAAAAAAATAGTAAACGGTTTGCGGTAACTCCCGACAATCATACTCAATGAGCGTTTCGTAATTTGCCAACCCTTTGGCAATAATTAAATCCGCCTGCCGAAACTTTTCCTGAAATTCCGCCCCGCATTGCTCCAAAATCGTCCCGACCGCATCATTGCCGTTGTCAATCACCGTAACCAACCCGTCAAGACCCACTTGCCGAACATCCGCCCACGTAACATCATTCAACACCGCCGCCCCACGTACAACCGCCGTTATGCAAAGCCGCGGCTGAAACCGACAAAGCTCCTCCATCAAAATCTGATCACAAACAATTTCACCACAATTGTCCAAAAGATACAAAATATTGCGGGAATGAACAATAGATTCGATAAACTGATCGGGATTCCCGTTAATCGGCTGCTTGAGGGCGCCCTCAATCACCTCCAACACCATCGCCGGACTCCAATCTCCCCGAACCGCATAATCAATAGCATTGCCGGCAATCGCAATCTGAACCGCCATCCGCAACGGATCCGCCGATTCCCTAATCTTGCGGCGAAGCGGCTCCCGAATCGAAAGCATCAAATCGTTAAATTCCTGCTTCGGCACAGAATAAGGATCGGTATTGCCGGTTTCGTCCCGAACTATCCGCTGTATCTCCTGAGCAACAAGCGGCGGAATCACCGTAAATCCCTTGTCATGAACCAATTCAAGTGTCCGCTTCAAAACAGCAGCGTGCCGCGATTCGTCGCAACTCGCAAACCGCGCCGCTTCAAGAGATTGGCGGGTCAAGCAAATAATACAGTCAAGTGAAATCGGCATGTCCTAATATAAAATAAAAGTATCCATTCAGTGATTTG
The DNA here is from genome assembly GCA_031288765.1 of Planctomycetaceae bacterium. Taxonomy (GTDB): domain Bacteria; phylum Planctomycetota; class Planctomycetia; order Pirellulales; family Thermoguttaceae; genus WRKP01. Next base: position 9,929 of record JAITQV010000464.1, on the reverse strand, counting down.
TCCCAAAAATAGGGCTGAAAGCCCTCCATATCATAGCATAGGGAAACGCCCTACGAAAAAGGCATACAACACAACCTCAAACCCCAATAAGGCGTGATCATTTAAAAAAACAATGGCAGGATTCATGGGGACTGCGCCCTTTCAGGGCTTGTAGTTTATTTGTATCCTCATTCGTAAGGCGTTGCCCTACGCTATAATATTAAGGGCTTTCAGCCCTAGCTTCAAGTAAATGAATCAATACAAATAAAATAAGAAAAAAATCCGGTTCTCAATACCTTCCAATCTTCCGCTAATCTTTGAAAAATCCTTCGCAAAGAAAATCTCTAATATTGATGATTGTTCGGAAACAATTCAATCTTTAACGGACTTTAATTTAACACAGACCGCCTTAACCGTCAACTCTTAACCTTCCCAATGTTCACAAAACAACACGAAAAAAATAATCCGCAAACGACGCAGATTTTCACAGATTATCTTTGAGAGTTCAAAACAACAAAACAGATCAATATGTTAAAAATACGGCAGTTTTAATTTCAATTTTTTATTTGCTTTGCCTTTATTAAAAATGATGCAAGAGAGTTAATAAAAAATAAAACATTCACAAATATCTGCGTCTTCTGAGGACTTCTCTCCTATGTTCTCCGCAGTTAATAAAATCGGCAATTACCCGAAACATCATATTCTTTATTGCGGCGCTGTTTCTTCCGTTTCCGGTTCAATCACAAACCAACGAACCAAACGGCATACCGCCGGTTGCTGTTCTTCGGGCAGGTTTTGGCGAACCGTTACCGCCAACTCAATAAGCCCGTCATCGTCAAGATTGGTTATTTCCAAAGTGTACTGCCACAGTATCTCACTAAGAGAACCTTCCGCAACAGCATTCGTGTCGGAAATGGTATCGTTCAAACCGGAAGAGTTGGTAATCGGAACATCAAAAACGGATTCCATCTCAATAATTCCAATACGGACTTTCGCCAAAATACTCTCCGCTAATAATTCCGCCTGAGTCATGTCCCGCGCCTCTTTGGCGTTGCGAAAAGAGTTTCGGGAAAATTCCCCCAATACGGCAATTGCCCCGCCAAGAATGAGGATCGCCAATAAAACTTCCAGAATTGTAGTTCCGCGCCGAATCAATGGAATAAAACTCCCAAAAGAAAATTCAATCTCAAAAAAATAAATACCTTATCAATAAACCAAACCTTCAATTTATCATAAAAATTGATTATAAAAACCAATAACACTTTTGCAAGATATACTCACCCCTGTTTTCCTAACACTCTTTCCGTCCGTACTTTCCCAAAAATCTTACGAAGTTCCGGTAAAAGCGTCAATAGTTACGGTTTTACTCTTTGTTTTTGCCGTTACCGCCAATCCAATTGGGTAAACCTTAGCGGTTGCGGACTCTTTTTCTGTCAATCGTGTTTTTTCAGTCGCCCGTGTTGCTCCATACAACACGTTTATAATAGAAAGACTTTAATAATTTTTGAATTTTCTCCAAAACTTTCTGCTCATAGAAACATTGTCAGTCGAATTGATGTTATAGACAACCAATTAAAATAGAATCCCCTGCAACTTTCCGCTTTTAATATCCCGCACAAAAAATTAACCGATATTCTCCTCCGCCCTTAATTTTTTTACCATTCGGAACGTAAGAAAATTTCATTTCACGAAACATTTACAACGTAAAATATCTTTTTAACCTTATAAAATACACTCCATAAAAATGAAACAAACATCATTATTCTCTATTATTTTTATCATCTTCGTATTGATGTTCGTTTCCGGCACAAGCCAAGCACAACATCCGCGTGATTCCATGCTCCGTAATTCCTGCGACGAAATCACTCCGTGTGAACCATGTTACAGAGTTTCGGATAATCCTTGCGGTATTGTTGACGATAACTGTATTTTCGGTCATGACGCCGATTGTCCGCAATATCATAAAAAACAATACAATAAAAAACAACTGCAAAATTCCGTTCATTTTTACGGCTGGCTTCAAGCAGGATTGTACGTCAATAGTCACGGTCATAAAAATGTGTACAATACCGCTTCCCTCAGTCCAATATCACGGAATCAGGATATGTTGTCCGGTAATTCGTACATCACAGGAACCACACAACATTCCGACCTCATGATCAATCAACTTTGGATCGGCGCGGAAAAAACACTCAATACCAAACACGGTTGGGATTGGGGATTCCGCAGCGATTTTTCCTTTGGTACCGATACAAAATTTTCGCAGTCTTTCAGCGATAAATCCTTTGATTACGACTGGGGAACCGGCGATTATTATACTTCATTTGTCCAACTTTACGCCGAAATCGGATACAAAAATTTGAAACTCCGAGCCGGAAAATTCGCAACCATTATGTCTTATGAACCTGTTCCGGGTCCTTTATCATTTTTCTATTCCCATCCTTATTTTTGTTATAGCCAACCCTTGACTCACACAGGAGCAATTGCCGAATACAAAATCAATGACCAATGGACTATTCTCGGCGGTTGGACGGCGGGGTATCATAATAGTTTCGAAAACAGGTTCGATGATAACGGTTTTCTCGGACAGATTCAGTATAAACCCGATTCGGATACGAAAATTGTTTATTCGCTCTATTGGGGAGATCACAACGGTTTGTACCGCCGTGTTGACGCCTTGAATTACGGTCGTGCTTATTGGACGGAAAATGAAATTACAATGACATTGTGTTACACGCGGCAAATCAATAAACGCTGGTTTTATATGATCGAAGGACTTTGGAGCCGGCTTAATGATGACGGCGGGCAAATTGTTCCCGATACAACCAGAAAATCTTATGGTTTGAATCAACATTTGATTTACACGATTAACAAAAAATGGTCGGTTGGAACACGGTTTGAATGGTTAAGCGGTAAGGGAACTTATGTTGATTTGGCTCCGCTGACCGGCGGGCAGGGAACCAATCTTTATGACATTACGTTAACGGCTAATTGGAACATAACAAAAAATATCAATCTCCGACCGGAAATCCGTTATGATTGGACGTTTTACCGAAACGGTTTTAAACCTTTTGGCGGCGGAAAGAATAAAGATCAACTAAGCGGAGGAATTGCCGCAATCGTAATATTTTAAGTTTTCCCAAACACAATGCCGATATAAACACATGTTTCCCCCGTGTTGTTCAATTTGTATTAACCGTATTAACAAAACCAACTAAAATTCCTAAAAAACTTAAAACAGATTATGAGAAAAACTTTCGTATTTTTACTATCTTTTGTTTTGTTTGCCTATTCAGGCGGAATTTTTGCGAACACGACAACTAATTCCGTTTATCTTGGTCAGGAAACTTGCTCCCCTTGTGAAGAAATCGGGGAATTGACCGCTGATCCTTGCAGTGCGGTTGATTGTGATCCTTGTAACTCAATTTCCTGTGATTCATGGAAAACGTTTAACCCGTTTAAGAGCAAACGTCATCGCCGGTCTTTTTTCGACAATATCGAAGTTTCCGGTTGGATTCAGGGAGGTGTTTACGCAAACAGCCGCGGTACTACTGTTACACGGACAAAGGGTTCAAATTACAAAGGCAGAGAGGTTACACAATTTGACGAGACTTCCGGCAACGGTAATTTATTATCAACTGTTCATTCGACGGACTTTCAGGTGAATCAGGTTTGGCTTGGAGTTAAAAAGGAAGCCGACGGCAAACACGGTCTTGATTGGGGATTTGCTGTTGAAGGATTTTTCGGTACGGAACCGTGGTATGCCCAAAGTGCGAACGATGCGAAATTCGATTACGGTTGGCAAGACGGCGATTATTATACCGCTATTCCGCAACTGTACGCTCAACTCGCTTACGGAGATATTTCCGTTAAACTCGGCAAATTTGAAACGATTGTCGGTTATGAAGCATCCCATGCTCCCGACTTTTTCTTTTTCAGTCATTCCTACGTTTTTACGATGGAACCTTCTACCCATTCGGGCGCATTTTTCGAATACGCTCCCAATGATAAATTATCGCTTGGAGCCGGTTACGTTGCCGGAGCAGACAGCAGCCCCGAAAATGTTTACGATGATCATGGTTTTATCGGAACAATTTCGTATCAACTTACCGATAAACTGAATCTTTCTTATGCAATGATGTATAACCGTAACGGCTATGGGGCTTACCGTGATTGGGGCGACGTGGAACAAAACCGGTATGGTCTCAGCGGTACAAATGTTTATTTGCATACGTTTGCGGCAAATTACGATATTTCAGATAAATGGCATTACGTGTTTCAGTGGAACTATAACGAGATTAAAACCAGAAACGACAACGATAACCGTGTTTTTATGTACGGCATTGTGAATTACCTGACCTATCAACTCAATGATCGTTTAGGTGTTGGTTTTCGTGCGGAATGGGGGAATCTCAATAATATTTTCGGTTACGGAACCGACCTCAGCGAATACACACTTTGCGTGAATTGGAAACCGTACTCGAATATCAGTATTCGACCGGAAATTCGATACGATTACAGCGCTAACAAAAACGCCGGCGAAAAACCCTTTAATTACGGCAAAAACCGCGATCAATTTTCCGGCGGTGTTACCGGAGTTGTTTCGTTTTGAGTTGATTAACAACGTAATGTTGATGTAACTTTTATTTTGCATGAACGAAAAATAACCGCTGAAACCGGTTTGAGTTTATGGAAAGATTTACGGCAACGGATTGCCTATCAAGACAGTCCGTTGCCGTTTTTTACGGTAACGGGAAACATTTATCCCCCTTTTTTTTCCGAAAGGAGAATTACCGTGAGAAAAATATTGTTCCTTAGTTTTTTATACGTTTTGTTTGTAATTTCCGCCGGAGAACTTCGATCGGAGCAATACGGTTCTACGACAACATATTCGATGCCGGGTTATATTGTACGGTATCTCAATTCACCCGGCAGTTTGGAGGAAATGGTTCCTGCCGGTTCGTATTATGAAGGCAGCGGACAAAAACCGCCGGTTTGTACCGGAATTGTTTCGTTTTGTCAAAGACTTCGATTGTACGGTTGGGCGGAAGGCGGGTTTTATCTCAACGGCGACGGTAACAAGAATCAATATTTCAGTACAATATCGCGCGACGGACACAGTGAAGATTATCAAGTTACGAATTCCGGTAATTCCGCATTATTGGGTAATGTCAAGTCGGCAAATCTGATGTTAAACCAACTTTGGATCGGCTTAAAACGAGACCTTAATACGCAACACGGTTTTGATTGGGGATTTAAAACCGATTTTCTGTTTGGTACGGATGCGTGGTTATCGCAAAGTTTTGGTGATGGTTCATTTGATTATCGGGGACATACCCGTGATTATTTTGTTTCGTTGCCGCAGATTTACGGCATTTTAGGTTATAAAAACTTGTCGGTAAAGATCGGTAAATTTGAAACACTTCTTGGTGTCGAGCAACTTGAAGCGGCAAAATCAACATTTTACAGTCATTCCAATTTATTTTACACCGAACCGCAAACTCATAGCGGTGTTTTGGGAGAATATCGTTATAAATCGAATCTTTGGTTTAATTTCGGTTACGTTCAAGGAGCGGACAACAGTTTCCGTAATGATTTTGACGATCACGGTTTTCTTGGCGGTATTTATTGGCGTCCGATTTCGTCTATTTCCGTTTGGTACACGGTGTACGCTGCTGATCTCGGCAACGGACGTTACAGAAACGGCGAATATCATCAGGGCGGAACAATATTTCAACACACATTTGCTGTGAACTGGATGATTTCACCGCGTTGGCATTACACATTCCAGTGGAATATCGGAGACCGTGATGGTAAACGTATTGCGGCGGACGCAACATATTTTGGTACGGCGCATTATTTAACGTTTCAAGTTTGCCGGCAATTGAAGATAGGACTCCGGTTTGATCAAATTCATGCCAATCAATGGATGGACGATTCCGGCTTTTCCAGACCATTTACCGGCAATTACACGGGCGATTTGTATGGTGTAACATTTGGAGTAAACTGGTCTCCGTACCGCCGTATCAACATCCTGCCGGAATTGCGTTATGATTTTGCACGGGACGCACGTCCGTTTAATCGCGGCAATAAACGGGAACAATTTTCCGCCGGATGTGGATTTGTGTATCTGTTTTAATAAAAACGGCAAGGTTAGACCATGGCTTTGAAAATTAAGGAGGAAAGGGAATGGGTAAAAGGAATTTCAAAAAATACCGACGGCGCTTATCATAACAAAAAAATTTAATCTATTTCAAAATTTTTAACTCTTTGATTTTTTCAACCGGAATATTACCGGAGACGACCGACAAATTTATTTTACCGTTTTTATATTCAACGGTTCCGTAACCGGTTGCCGTACTCAAAAACGAACGGAAATCACCGACTTTCGAATCAACATAAAGCGTTTTGGTTACAGCATCATACCGGACTCCGGTCAAACCCTGTAACATTCCGTAACTTGACATTGCCCGTGCATACCAATGTCCGCATTCATATTCGTTGAACGGATTCCGGCGAATACCGTTGTAACGTTTACGAATAAGCCGTACAATTTCGAGTCCTTTATCGACATGACCGAACATCATCAAATGCGATGCAACCTGATATTCAATACCCGTCCAAACTTCATCACTGTACACAAACGGCAACATCGGTTTATCACCGTGATGCCAGGAACAAAGCAGCAAACCTCCGTCATTGCCCATCGCAAACGTTGGACGTTGCGGATTGGCGTGTTCGGAAAGGTCTTGCCGCAGATTATATTTGTACACGGACAACAAATGTTTTTCAACCATTTCCCGCGGTACCCAATCCGTTTCAAGACCGCAGCAACGGGCAATCCAGAATCCAAGAACTCCGTCCGAAAGACAACCGTTTCCGTACTGATATTTTGCGCCTTGTTCGTTAATAATTTCTGCAATCTTTTTGTAACCAAGCGGTTGTTCGGAGGGATTGATTGGATGAAAATTATTGTTCAATCCGTCCTTCCAAACTTTTTGCACAAAATATTCGCCGTTAAACAAATTCGTAACAAACCGTTTACTGCCTTTTTCGAGCAATTCCTTGTATAATGAAACATCATCGTTAAGAAATGTTCCCATTTCCACAGCGGCGGCAAGCGCACCAAGATAAAAACTGCCGCAATGACCGTCCGGTCCGAAATAGTTAATATCATACGTGTTATGATGACTTTCCTCAAGCAGTCCGGTATGACGCGGATCCCACTTTTCAATCATATAATCAAGACTTAACCGAACGCGGTTCCAATAAATTTTCAACCAATTGTTGTTGCCTAAAATTCGCCATTCGCGATAAATTTTCATGATACCGCCGAGTTGACCGTCTGCGGCGTCGAACGCTCCCCCGCCGGGTGAAATCGGTAAATTGGCACGAAACGACTGCCGTCCGGTATTGTCTGATGATGATTCAAAATATTCCGTTTGACGAAGTGAACGTTCCATTGCCGGAAAAAGATGGCACAACGCTTGTGCATAATTCCAAACGTGAGTACACGTACCATGACAACTTCCTCTGTTATCCTCGCAGCCTTCCCAACACCAAAGCCGACCATCATGTTGACGGAGTACAGTCGGCGATTTGAGAATCGAAAGATTTGCGACAACAGATTCGATCACTTCCGGCGGCAATGTTGTATCATAAAATGTTTTGGCGAACAATTCGGAACGGGTTTTCAGATCGGCGTAATTGTTCCGCCAATATTCCGCAACGGCTGTAACAGAATCAAACTGCATGGTGTACCAAGGTTTATAGGTATCGGGAATCGGTTCATCGGAGCAGATCATCAAATCCTGTTGACAATTTTTACCGTGAATACAGTAGGTTGGTTCTTCCTGTTCTTTTTGTTCCGTTTTTTCAGGCTGCCAATCGCCGTAATGACCGGTTTCAAAATCGGCAAGCAGCCGAATCCTTTTCGGATCGTTAATAATTTCATTATCGTGATCAGTTTTTAACTTGGAAACCGGTTCATCGCTCAAAACAATATGGTCACACAAAATATGTCCCCAACCGCCGCTTTCCGAATCAATAATTTTGATAACGCCTTTTTTGCCGTGAAAATCAGCGAGTTTCCACGAAACCCATTGTAGGTGTTCCGTGTTATTTCCCGAAGCGGTATGAACTTGTTTGCCGTCAACAAAAAGCGAAACACGACAACCTTGTCCGCCGCCGACAAGAAGATGCAAAAATTGTTTATCGAGCGAAAATTCCGGTGAAATGAGAGTTCCCTGCGGAGCGTCGCCGTTTGGATCAAACGTATTGACCAGTCCGCGACCGATGAAACCGCTGACCGGCTGTTGATTCCGTGCGGTTCCTTGCGACAGTTTATTTTTGAAGGCGTTTATCGGAACAGAAACATTACGGTGTCCGACGTTGAATGTCGGTTCGTTCCAATACCATGCGGTTAAAAGCCGGATTGTTTTTGTTGCGCCGGGAGCAAGTTCAAACGGAACGGCAAGCGTTGCTCCGGGCATATTGCCGGAAGTAACCGGCGGATTATCAATAATCCGACCTTGTGTAACATTATCCCAAGCAACCGTAAAGGAGTCGAACCAACCGCCGCGAAACCAACAGTGATCAACAATCACCTTTTCTTCACCGTCGGCAAAGACGGCAAACGCACCGCGGTTTGTTCTGTTTTCACCGGTCTGATCATACAACACGAATCCGCCGTTAACGGAACCGATGGAACCGTTATTGTTGACGAAATTACGGCTGTTGAACGAAAAAATACAGCGTAACGTTTTTTCTGTTGGATTTGTGAACGAATATTCCAATGCTCCGGCGGGCAGGCTTGACGAATCGGCATCCGGCGGCGTGAACGGACTCCATCCGGTAATTGTTGCAGTAACAGGAACTACGGCGTCGCTTAATCTGATTGTTGCAAACGGGAAACGGCTTTGAAATGAACAGTTACGAAAACGAGGCAAACCGTAAGTCGTTCCCACAGAGCCGAGACCGGAACCGGGTCTGCCGAAAAACTTCCAATCCGGCGGCGTCGCTTCGACAACACGCGCAACGTTTTTTTCCGGTGTTTCACCGACAACACAGATTGCGGCGTAACAAACGGGTTCATTGAAAAATTCCATGTGGCTTTTGATGGAGACGTGAGAAATTGCTCCGGTTCCTTCGAGACAATACATTCCGGTTCCAAGTCCGCCGATAGGAAAAGCAATCCGGTTGAGATTGTCTCCGGTATATTCGGTGTATTGAGTGTTTTTTTCCTGTGCCGCAATAAAACCGGCAAACAACAAAACGATAACAAAAATAATGTTTTTCATGACAGAGCCTTTCTGTATTATTTAACCTTAAAATCGTAAAAGAAATTTACAACGGCAGTTATTGTTGCCAAATGTTTTTGGCTTTTATTTTCGTCCGTAAAACGGGACACACGCCCAGTAACACCGACACAACCATTCAGCGAACAGTTGCATCGGCGTACTCTTTTGATTTCCATCCGTAAAAATAATTATCTTACAAATTTTATTTTTACAAAACGGAACATTTACAATCCCGTATCAAAAAAATTATTCGACCGGAACAAGTTTCAAACGATCAATACCAACCATATATTTGGGTTCGGCAACATCGTTTTTGCCGGTAATTTCAACAACAACCGGATAACATCCCGCTTTCAAATCAACAACGCCAAATTCAATTATTCCGGTTGAAATCACTTCGGGATTGTAAAGATCAACCGGTTGACCGATTTTTTTGTTATCGCAATAGAACTGGACAATTCCGTAATCTTTTGCTTTCGTCAATTCCGCAACAAGTTTGTACTTGCCGTCTTTTTCCGCGTCAAGCAGTAATTCCAACTTGTTACCGGAGTTGGCGCCTGTCCACCAGAGTTGATCGTTATTGTCCCATTTTCCCGCCGTGAAATGTCCCATTCCCTGCAATTGCAAAGTTCCGCCGGTCGGAGACTTTTC
>JAITQV010000451.1 GCA_031288765.1 Planctomycetaceae bacterium | reverse complement strand
TGTCTATCTTATTAACCACAGAATACACGGAACACACGGAAATTAGTCAATTAATAAGACCGCAAGTTTATTTTTTAAGGATACAAAATGAATACAATAACAAAAAAACATTTTTGTGTTCTATTCCCTATAAATAAACGAACCTTGAAGTTGTACGTAAACATTACTACTATTGTAAATTCCGTGTATTTCGTGTATTCAGTGGTTAATAAATAGACAATTACCTCTTTACGTTTTCGGCGGAAACTGATACACTATCAAAATGGAAATTCAATCCGATATTACCTGTGATTTTTTCTTTGTTGTATTTATTCGCTCAAATTTAACTCATGATTTCCAAAACTTTTTTACTGATTTCTTACGGAGCTCCTGAAGTAAAAGAGGAAGTAATTCCTTTTCTTCGTAATCTTTTAGCGAACAAAATGAATTCTACAATTTTGTCGGATCGGATCAACGCCGCAGCAGAAAAATATTACAAAATGGCTCGTCAAACGGGCAGATTGAGCCCTCTCAATGGAGAATGCCGGAATTTGATTGCCGGAATTCTTCGTGAAGCCGGACAAAATAACATTGCTCTCAATGTTTATTGGGGCAACCTGTTTTGGCATCCCTTGCTCGAGAATACCGTAGCGGAAATGGTAAGAGATGGAATTCAACATGTGATTTTTTTTACAACGTCAATATTTGATTCGGGAATCAGTAATAAACGTTATACCGATGCTCTCGAATTTGCCCGACAAAAAGTTGGTGTTGCGGCTCCGGTTTTTGAGAAGTTACCGTTATCGTTTAATCACCCGTTGTTTATCGAAGCCCAGAAGGATCGTTTGCTCGAAGCTCTTACTTGGATTGTGCCGAAAAATGGTCAATATCTGGAAATGGCAAATTCTGTTCTTGTACTTTTTTCTGCTCATAGTATTCCGAAATCGGACACTGCATGTTCCAATTATGTTACACAACTTCGTCAAACTTTCCGGTCAATTATCGAAAAAAGTTACACGCCGTCAATATCATGGGAACTTGTTTTTCAAAGCCGAAGCGGTGTGATTGAAAATTGGCTTGAACCGGATATTAAAGAACGGGTTCGTGAAATTGCGGCAACCGGACGATACCGGTCAATTGTTGTTTCACCTATCGGTTTCTTTTGTGAAAATATGGAAACAGTCAATGACCTTGATTTGGAAATTGGTGCAATCTGTAAAGAATTGGGGCTTGGATTTATCCGTGCAAAAACAATTGGTACATTACCGAAAACTTGTAAAATGATCGTTCAAGAAATAATGAAGCAGAAATAATTCCGTTTGCGGCACTATCCGCTATAATAAACGGTTTTTTAATTCTGTTGCGGTTTTTTGCGGATCGGAAGCCTGAAGTAAAAAGGAACCGACAGCGACTCGTTTAATTCCTGCTGCTAAAACCGTATCAAGATTTTCCGCCGTAATACCTCCGATTGCAAACACCGGAATCTGAATTTCCGCGACAATTTCCTGAAGATAATGTATTCCGGCTATTTCGGCAAATTCTTTTGTAGGTGTTTCAAAAACGGGACCGGCTCCGATGTAATCCGCTCCGTCCGACACGGCTTGCCGTGCCTGTTCGATACAATGAGTCGAAACTCCGACCAGCATTCCCGTACCAACAATTCGGCGAACCGCCTCAACCGGCAATTCCTCCTGACCGACATGAACTCCGTCCGCATCTGCCAATCGTGCAAGATCGGGGCGGTCATTCATTACAAAAAGTACGGAACGTCCCGATGCCGTGATTTGTTCTTTCAAAATCCGGCTTCGACAGAGTAATGTCCGGTCGTCTGCTTTTTTGTCGCGTAATTGAATCACGTCCGCACCGCCGTTAAGAACCGTCCGAATAAATGTTGCAAATTCTTCTTCATCCGCCCGAATATCCGTCAATACATACAACCGCGCCGTTGAAATATCAGGTTTTGTTACAGAAGAAAAAGGAGAAGAATCAATCTGCCGGAAAGAATCAACCAGCGGAGAAAAATCATTCAGCGTAACATTTTTTTGTAATGTGTAACACTGATACCGCAATTGTTCGAAACGGCGTGAGATTTCCGGTTTGACGAGTTTTGAAAATTCTTCGAGACTTCGAAGCGATTCCTGAAGCCGACCAAAATTGGCGGCAAGAACCGAGTCTGCCGAATCACGCCGGTATTCACTGTTTCCTTCCAACGCAGTACCGACATCGTATTCGGTATTGCGGGCGGCGAGGCGTGATCGGGTCGGAAACGAATTTAATATATTTTGAAATTCGTGCCGAAAATCTTTTAACCGCCGTGTCAACTCCGGATGATCCAGAATAAAACGTACAAAATCTTCGACAACCCGAACGGCTTCTTTACCGCGGTTTGCAGCTGCGTCAAGTAAACGATAAATCTTATCGTCAGTTAACGAAACAGAAGTAACAATTTCTAATGATTCGTCAGATCGGCTAAATTCGTTTTGAGCCGGAGAAACCGTTTCATCAAATATCGGTTCTGTTGTTTCCGGTGCAACCGAATGATCATTGCCAATCCCGTCGATTCGCCGATACAATTCTGTTGGATCAAAACCATGATCACGAAGCCAGAGACCGACATCGCTGTCATCCAAAACAACCGCAAGGAGAAGATGTTCTGTTGCCAGCGAAAAAGCGGCAACCGTTTTCCGGCTTGAAATTGTTGTGATTCCTCCGCCGGTTTGAATCGGCAACATCCGAATATCCTGACGAAAAAAACGATGTAAAATTATTTCCAACGCCGATTCTAATTGTTTCGATATTCGACCGGGATGGACAGGTTGATCATCAAGATAGAACCGAATCCGGCTTTGAAAATTCGGTTCGGAGTTATCGTTTCTGTATTGAGAATAGATCGAATAAGTCCGGTGATTGGTTGGGGAGTTCGATTGGTTCCATGTATCTGTAACAGGTTCGTTTTCCTGATTCGGTTCATGAATTTTTTTGTGTTCGCCATCGGTTAATGTTTCGGAATCGGAACGACCGATAGACGGGGCATTGTTTCCGGCGGGCGACGCTTCGATTTCCGGTGAATCCGCCCGATTCGGTTCCGCCGGCAATCCGGTTGGAATTCCGTAATAACCAACAGGAAATGACGGCGCACTGATCGGGCTTTGCAATGTTGCAATATGTTCCCGAATACCAAATTCCGTATAAAATTTTTCGAGGGAAAGTCCGGCTGTAACAAGCCAATCAGCCGCACGGCTTTCTTCTTCTTCAAACAAGGCGATAAGTATTTTGGCGGCGGAAATTTCCGAAGTTGCCGCCGGAAGCCGATACTTCGATGCCCGATCCAAAACCCGATACGATGCGTTTGTTAGATCAAATCTCATACGTTTATGCATAATCCCGCTCTTGCAGAGCTAATACAAAAATACATCAATTCTCCTAAAGTAATACGACCAATTTAAAAATTCCACCAAATAATTACAAAAATTATTCGACCGGAACAAGTTTCAAACGATCAATACCGACCATATATTTGGGTTCGGCGGCATCGTTTTTGCCGGTAATTTCGACAACAACCGGATAACATCCCGCTTTCAAATCAACAACGCCAAGTTCAATTATTCCGGTTGGAATTACTTCGGGATTGTAAAGATCAACCGGTTGACCGATTTTTTTGTTATCAAAATGAAACTGGACAATTCCGTAATCTTTTGCCTTCGTTAATTCTGCAACAAGTTTATGCTTGCCGTCTTTTTCCGCGTCAAGCAACAACTCCAACTTGTTACCGGAGTTGGCGCCTGTCCACCAGAGTTGATCGTTATTGTCCCATTTTCCCGCCGTGAAATGTCCCATTCCCTGCAATTGCAAAGTTCCGCCGGTCGGAGACTTTTC
>JAITQV010000441.1 GCA_031288765.1 Planctomycetaceae bacterium | reverse complement strand
CGGCATAGTCAATTTGTAGCCGCCATTGTTGCAAAACCCATGGTTACCTAAATATTTTTTTTTAAAAGTGATACGCGGTTTAATTTTGCGAACAAAGGGGGGTGGGAGGAGGGATTCCCACAAGGCGTTCACTTTGGTTGAACTTCTTGTGGTGTTTGCGATTATTGGGCTTTTGGTTGGTTTACTCCTTCCGGCGGTTCAAGCAGCAAGAGAAGCCGCCCGACGAATGCAGTGTTCCAACCATCTTAAACAGATTGGTCTTGCAGTCCACATGTTTCACGATTCGCATAACGCTGTTGTGCCTTCGTGCGTGTTTAACAGCAGACCAACATTTTTTGGTCTGATTTATCCTTACATCGAACAACCAACACTTTACGAAATGTTGAACACCATCCCCGAAAACGCAACAAACAAAGCACCGCTTGTTTTTGATAATGTTTCTGCAGTTAATACAGGTCGTTGGTTTAAAAATGCTTTGACCTCTGAACAACAAAAAGCATTTGGATCGGTTCCTATTTACAAATGCCCATCGCGACGTTCGGGAGTGTGTTTTACACTAGTACAAAACCTTAGTAATACCAACGGTGTCGGACCACGTTCCGATTATGCTATTGTCACGTCCTATAACAATCTCACAGCTCATGGGAATCAGTGGTCAAGACAAGTTTCGGTTTACGGACCCGCGAACAACGCTAAAAACATATATTTTGATGATGGACTCAATGTTAGCCCAATACGCGTGAGTATCTTGAAGTGGGGAGACACATCAAACCGGACACCGACAAACACAGGTTCTGCTCTTGGAAATGATGGAACGGATGCCCAATGTGCCGTAGGTTGGGAACCGCGTGATTCTTTTACTTGGTGGCAGGATGGAACCAGTAACCAAGCCATCGTTGGTGAAAAATTTATTCCGGTTGATATTATTAATAAAGAACCAACTATACTTTATGAAGCTCAATGGGATGGTAGTTACTTAAATCCGAATGCCAATCCGATGAATTTTAATTTTGCAAGACCTCTTTATCGGAATTGGTGTAGTATTAAACGTAGCCTCCATGATTTTGACGGTCACTATACTAATCATCTTGGAAACATCAATGCCGGAACCACTGAAAATAATAATATTAATTTTGAAGAAGCAACTTTCGGAGGTATTCATCCCGGACTAGGAGTATTTCTTTTGGGAGATGGTTCAGTGCGTAATCTCTCTAGTTCTACCAGTTATGACATGATTTATTATCTCGGTAAAGTTAATGACGGTGAGGTAATCAGTTTACCATAGTGAAACTTTTGAAAGATTAAATCCCAATGAAAAAAATATTACTGTACTTTTTTATTTTTGTTTCGATTCTATGTGTCGGATGTTCGGGAAAGATTAAAATTTCCGGTCATGTTACATTTTCAGATGGTGAAGCGTTAGATTTTGGTGAAGTTTGTTTTACCGAAGGTAATAAGACTTTTTTTGGACGAGTGAATGAAAAGGGTTATTATGCTCCGGGAGAATTTCAAGACGGAGATGGTATTCCACCCGGAACTTATAATGTCTGGCTTTCACGAACGGTTTTGTCGGAAATGATTCCTGACAAACATGGAAGCGAATCTGATGAAGTCAGACAAATCGAACGTGTGGATAAAAAATATACAGCACCGGAAACCAGTGGTCTGGTCTTGGAAGTCAAACATGTAAGTACGAAAAATTTCGATTTTACTGTAGAACGTCCTCAAAACACAACATCAAAACAGTTGCGAAATTAACGAAGAAATATTTTATAACACTTGTTGGTTGTTTTTCGGCGAGATCATATAATTTTTGTAATTATTCGGTGATTTTTGATTGAAATTTGGTAATTTTTTATAACTGTTCATACAAATAAACAAAGAGTAAACAGCATTTTGTTGAAAGTTCACCGTTATTGTGAAATGTTGTTATTATAAAATTTATATAAGCAGTTACGTTTTTTATTAATATTTATTTTATGAAAAATTCAATTTTTATTTTTCTGTTTGTATTTTTTGTGGTATTAGCGATAGATACCGTAACGGCGACAGAGCATCCGAATGTCCTTTTTCTCATCGCCGATGATCTCGGAACGCAATTAGGTTGCTATGGACATCCGATTGTTAAGTCTCCGAATATTGACCGATTAGCATCGCAAGGAGTTCTTTTTAAACGGGCGTATTGTCAGTATCCGCTTTGCAATCCAAGTCGTTCATCATTATTGACAGGGCGTTCTCCCGATGTTACGAGGATACTCACTAATGGACCACATTTTCGTGACGTGATCGGTAACACTGTAACATTACCGGAATTTTTCCGAAACAACAATTATCAGGTACGGCGAATCGGTAAATTGTATCATTATGGTGTTCCGGGACAAATTGGTACGGATGGTTTGGATGATCCACAATCGTGGGATGGTGTTAAAAATCCGCGCGGCAGAGATAAAGATGATGAACCTTTCGTGTTCAGTCTTATACCGGGAAATTTCGGCGGGACATTGAGTTGGTATGCTTCGGAAGGAACTGATGAAGAACAAACCGATGGTATTGGTGCCGATATGGCAATCAAACAACTTCAAGAATATGCTAAAATACCTGAAAAACCGTTCTTTCTGGCAGTCGGTTTTTATCGTCCGCATACGCCTTACATCGCACCGAAAAAATATTACGATATGTATCCGTTGGACAAAATTAAACTTCCGGATGTTCCGCCCAATCATCGTGAAAATGAACCTGATGCCGCTTATTTAAGTCTGGCAAAAGTGGAGGTTAATCTTGACCCATCACTGGCACGTCAGGCAATTCAAGGTTATCATGCCGCAACAACATTTATGGACGCACAAGTTGGTCGCATCATTGAGGAACTGGATCGGCTTGGTTTGCAAAAGAATACAATCATTGTGTTTCTCAGTGATCACGGTTATCATCTCGGCGAACACGGACTTTGGCGAAAGAGTAGTCTTTTTGACCGTGTACCTCATGTTCCGCTCATTATTGTTACTCCTAATGCTAAAGGTAATGGTTATTCGTCTCCGCGAACAGTAGAATTACTTGACCTTTATCCGACTCTTGCCGATCTTTGCGGTTTGACATCGCCGGATTATTTGGATGGAGTCAGTTTGAAACCGCTTTTAGAAAATCCTGATACAACATGGAATCGCTCGGCAATTACGCAGGTTTGGCGAGGATCATTTCATGGTTATTCTATCCGAAACGAAAGATTTCGTTATACAATTTGGGATAATAATACGAAAGGAGAACAACTTTATGACCACGAAACAGATCCAAACGAATATCATAACCTTGCCGATAATCCTGAATTTGCTTCAATTAAAACGGTGTTAAAAGAAGAATTATTGAAACGTACCAATCCGTCAGTAAAACCTTACACCCAAAAACGAACTCAAAAATGAAAACATCGCTCGATAAAAATAGAAATAATTTTCCGATTATCTGTTTAGAGAAGTGATAATAGTTACAAAATAAATCAATAGCTATTCGTAATAAATTTATAAAAAGTAAACAACCTTCCACAAAACATTGCCTACATTTGTTTATTGTCATGAACAATTATGAAAACCGCCATCTGGATTATCGTTTTATTTATTCCATAGTTTAAAAGAATTTTGTTATGTTTTTGCCAAACCACAACAAATTAAATTTTTATGAAACAATCAATTTTTACCTTACTTTTTTTAATTTTTACAACTTTTTCAGTGAAAGCAGTGGAACGTCCGAATATTGTGTTTATTTTCGCGGATGATATGGGCTACGGCGACGTTTCTTTATTGAACGAAAAAAGCAAGATCAAAACACCTCATCTTGATTCACTTGGTCGGCAAGGGATGATTTTTACTGATGCTCACGCCGCTTGTTCGGTTTGCGGTCCTTCCCGTTACGCGGTAATGACAGGTCGTTATCCAATGCGAAATCATAAAAAAGCAACAAATAATAACACGGGTTTTGGATTACCGGTGCTGGAATCCGGGCGGTTGACTGTTGCGCAAATGCTCAAGGAAAAAGGATATAATACCGCAGCATTTGGAAAATGGCATCTCGGAATGACTTGGGCAACACAAGACGGTAAACCGCTTGGTAACCCAACTCTCGAAACAGAATGGCAACGAATTGATTACACAAAATCAATTGCGGATGGTCCTCTTGCACGGGGATTCGAGTATTATTTTGGGATTCCCGCTTCACTTGATATGATTCCTTACGTGTTTATTGAGAATGATTACGTCACAGAAATTCCGTCAGCAATCAAACAGAATGATCCGCCGCGTCCGGGACCTGCCGGTAAAAAATTTGAACCGATTGATGTGTTGCCGGTCTTAACGGAAAAATCAATTGAATATATCCGCGAACACGGAACCGGCGGTAAATATTACGGAAATCCGTTTTTCATTTACCTGCCGCTCAACGCTCCTCATACACCGCTTGTTCCGACCAAAGATTGGCAAGGTAAAACGGTTATTGGGGATTATGGGGATTATTGTTCGCAGGTGGACAATTCTGTCGGAAAAATTCTTGGGGCAATCGATCAGAGCAATCTCAAGGAAAATACACTTGTCATTTTTACAGTGGATAACGGATTTGCTCCTTATCTTAAACCAAAAAATTACGAAGAAAAAGGGCATTTTCCAAGTTACATTTATCGCGGATACAAGGGGGATATTTATGACGGCGGTCATCGGATACCATTTTTTGTACGTTGGTCGGGAAAAATCAAACCTCATTCCGTTTCGAATGAGTTAATTGGTCTTGTTGATTTTTTGGCAACTTGTGCCGAAATCGTTGATTTTCGACTTCCAGACCATGCCGCTGAAGATAGTGTGAGTTTTTTACCAATTCTTCTCGGTAAGGAATCGACGACAAAACGTACCGAACTTGTTCATCTTAGTCCGAAAAATCAGGTTTCGATTCGTGAAGGAACCCTCAAATTAATTGTTCCTGCTAATACCGGACAAAAAAGACCGCAATGGAAAATTCCGCCGCCTTGTGAATTGTACGATATGTCGATTGATCCGTCAGAACAAAACAACCTTGTCAAAGAAAAACCGGAAATTGTTGCGAAAATGTTTTCACGTCTTGAAACAATTTTCGAAAACGGACGTTCAACTCCGGGAACACCGCAAAAAAATAATTCCGATTTACAACTGTACAAACCATAACATCACCCTATAATTTATAACAACAATTCAACAGGTTTTTATCAGAAAATTATGTAGATTATACAGAGTAACACAATTTTTGTTGTAAATAATTTACATCAGTCTGCTGAATTTACCACCACCTTTTTAAGTGAAACAATAAAAATTAAAATTACCCAAAGTTCGATAGTTACCATATTGTAGTTACCCATTTTCAATTCCCTATTTTAGGAGAAAACACATGAAAAAATTATTGTTTGTTTTGACGATGTTGCTGTCCGTGTTTTATTGCATGTCCGGCAATATTCATGCTGAAGAAA
>JAITQV010000204.1 GCA_031288765.1 Planctomycetaceae bacterium | reverse complement strand
TTTCAAATCACGTTGAAGTTGCTCAATTTTATGATCGCGGGTTTTAACCATACGGGTTTGCCGACGCAATTCCTTCATCAATTCATAGCGAGGTTTCATTTGTTATTCCTTTGCGGTGTTGGAGGTCAATCGTAAATCTATCAAAATAAATAGATTACAACAAAAATGATAACTCAATTAAAATAAATATAAAGACCCCCTTTGAACTCACTACCTTACGGGGTTAAGATTCTGATTGCCGTGTGGAAACAAAAATTTGTCGGCTATCGCCGGCGCAATCGTTCGGCGAACGATTGCCTACCTTGTGGTTGCCGAATTTTTCGGTTGTTGTTGTTTTTGATTAGGAAATCAAGAGGTAGGCGATGTTTCGCCGAAACATCGCATCGGCGTTAACCGATTGGGAACCAATTTAACGACGGTAATTGACAATGTTTTTGTTTTGGTTTCCGTCCGCCGACAAATTTCCCAGTCGGCTATCGCCGACGCAATCGCTCGGCGAAGGATTGCCAACCTTTTAAATTGTTAATCCTAAGATCAGCGAAAGGTCGCCTACCTTTTGCCGGGTTGAGGATTCTGATCCGGCGCTTGCATTGCACTTTACCGCCGGTTATGTACTTCCCACCCCGCAAGTTTAGAAGAAAATTAGATTGGAAAGGAGATTTTCCCTGTGCGTTATTCGAAGACAAGGAATCCAAATCCTTCGGTTAAATTGAAGGAATTCTCGGCGTTCCAACACTCAATCCCAACACCAGGAACAATTCGACGAACCCCCACCGCCCAAACCGTTTGCGGTACGGGGAATTGATCCGTCAACGATTCAAGAGGAATTGCCGCTTCAATATACCACGAGTCTTTGTCCTCATACCGCGCTACATACCAATCAGGATTCCAATTCTTGTCCCCCCAACAACTGTCAATAATCCAACCGCACGAATCTATCGTTAACGAATAATACGTCCCATAATCACGATCAATATCCAACAAAATCTCAACCCGATCCCGATCATTGGAAACAGCATCCCGTGAACGCGGTTTTTCAGGAACCGGCGGATACGAAAAACCGGCAACACGTTGACAACGAATCCCAATATACAAATATTCTTTGTCATACATGAATATAACCTGCGAACCAAACCGCTGCGATTCCGCCCGAACCGCTTCCTCCCGCCAAAGCCCCGGCGTTTTCTTATCACGAAGCATCTCCCGAAGCCGAAAACGCGGTGCTTCCGGTGTTAAGGAATACAGTTTTCCGTTAAACCATGTTCCCTGATCGAACTGCTTGTCGAACTTTCCGTCCAAAAACGGTTTGGCAGGCGAATAAGAACAACGAATGGACGGAACCGGCGATTCCCGCTGTTCCGGCGGCAACTCCGTTTTATCCTCAACCCCAAGCCAAAGCTCCGCACGTGCACGCATTCCCCAGACATCATCAAATTTCAAATCGCCCCGCGTGCGGTAATACCGCAACGCCTCCTGATACAAACCGCGCCGCCGTAACACCGATGCCCACGCAAAACGTATCGCCGCCTCATCCGCCAAATCAGGAAAGTTTTGCTCCAAATACCGCCCAACCGCTAAACCCTTTTCCAACCGCGTATCAACTTTCCGGTGATTGTACGAAGGCTGCCGTGTTTCGGAAGTTGCAACCACCGCAACTCCCGATGAATTAACCTTATATTCGGCTTGCGAATTTGTCTGAACATTGTTTTTGTATTTGCGCCAACCGGTTTCTTCGGCAGCATAATACTGAAGCAACCACAAAAACGCCTGACGAGCAAAAGGATGTTTCGTATATTGTTTGGCAATAATATCAAACGCTTCCAACGCCGATTCCCAATCACCGGCGTTGTGATAGTTCTGCCCCATTTCAAACAAAATTTGAACAGCAGCATCCGGATCAATTTTCCGTGTCAACTCCGACGCATGGGAAGCCAGCCGACTGTCAATCGGTTTACGCCCGTTTTCTTCGGCAACTTTTGCCGTGTGCTGAATAATTCCGAGAGTTTGCCGCCGTTGTTTTGTGCGGAATTGAATCGCCTCCCACTGCTCCGCATAAGAACCAATCAGCCCGCGCCGGGCATCACTGCCGGGAGCAATCTCAATTCCGGCAAAAAAATCACGATGTCCGGCAGGCGGTGTTTCGTCGTAAGGAGTTGCAAAACCAAGAACCGCCGGTCTGGGAGCCGGTTGTAATTCAATCAATCCGCGAGCCGTAAACGCCAATTCGTCAATTGATTGTCCCAACCGAATAGACGGTTCCGTTGCCGCCAGATTGACATCGCCTAAAACACCGTGTTCCTGAGCAACATGAATTTTCTTAACCTTCCAAGGAAGAAGAGCAAGTTCCGTCAATTGATAAGGAAATGCGGTGGGGTCATCCGCCATTCGGACGGCTTCCATTACTTCACGCAACACCAATTCACGAACCGGCTCTTTTTGACTGCCGGAACCGGCTGTTAAAATAATGTCGGGACGCCAAAGCCGAATTGCCCCGACAAGCCGTTCCCGAATCCGTTGTATTCCCTTGCCGTCGTTCTCGTTTTGCAATTGCCGAACAAGCGCATCAATCGTTGTTTGAAGTTCTTTACGTTTGAGCGAAAAAGCGCCAAGTTCCCAAGTTCCGGCGGCACCGGTTCGGAGTGAGGCTTCGTGAACTCGGTCAAGCCGGATGGATTCCTGACTTTTGATCTTTTGGTCTTCATCGCGGAACAACAATACGGTTCCGCCTAAATAACCTTGATGAGCACACAACGCCGCAAACGCCTCCAAAGGTAAATCTTCCGCATATCCCAAAAAACTAAGCAACGCCAAACGTGAACCGCCGGAACGTTGAGTTTTCCAAGTTGCGCCGCCGTCGTTGGTTTTTAGGATTGTTCCGAGATCGCCCACTGCCCAGCCGTTTTGGGCATCGGCAAACACAATTTTCCGAATAACGGTTGAAACACCGCTTGGAGTTGTTTTCCAAGTTTTACCCGCGTCGGCGGACGAATAAATGATTGTTCCGGGATTTCCGGCAACCCAAAGGCGTGAATCTTGCACTTCGACGGTGTTCAAATCAATCGGCATGTCGGAATGACCGGGCAGTTTTCCCGGCGCAACACTCCAACGTAAACCGCGATCAAGTGTTGAAAGAATCAACCCGTTGTCGCCAACCATCCAGGCGTTAATATTTTCCGGCGGGGTTTGTCCGGCAAGCAGTTTGGGATCGGCAAGTAGTTTGAGATCGGCAAGCCGTGCGGAACCGAATACCGGTGTTTGCGACAACATCGTTTCGTTTTGAAATATTTGGGCGGTTGTTTGCCTGCTGATTCCGACTCCGGTTTTTTCGTCGAAAAAGTCCGCTGCCGTCCATCCTTCGGTTTTACTGCCGTAAATGGTTTTCCAAACTCTTCCGGTGTCCAATGTTAGGAACAAACCGGTCGGATGATATTCGGAGGATTCTCCGGCGAGGATAATTTTCATGGGGTCAAGAATTTTAACCCGATGTAAAACCGGCAGGTTGGGAGTTTGGCAGATTGACCAGTTTTTACCGCCGTCCAATGTTGAAAGAACTACGCCGCGCCCTTGCGTGCTAAACGGAAAATAATAACCGCCGACGGCAAATCCGAAAGAAGCGTCGAGAAAACAAACGCTTCGCAATGTGCAGGCAACGGGAGTTTTTTGCAAAGTCCAGGTTGTTCCGCCGTTTTCGGTGTGCCAAATTGTCCCGCGATCTCCGACTGCCCAACCAATATCGGCATTGATAAAAAAAAGATCATTAAGTCTGGCATCCTGATTCATTTCGTCGTAAGGCGAAACGTGTTGATTTGTCTGTGGGTTGGACGCCGGATGGGAATGGGAGGGATTGGAATTAGAGGAGTTGGAATTAGAGGAATAAGGGACGAAACGGACATTCAACGGATCACGCGGATTGCCGCCGGTAACGTTTGGCAAAACCGGATTGACCGGCGGTTGAGCGGGAATTTCCGGTTTTGGGACGTTTGCAAGGCGTAAATCTTTGGGTATTGACTCGGATGCCAACGTATTGGGCGGAATTGTTCTCTGGTGTTGAACTGCGTTGGGGTTTTGATTTTTGTAAGTTTGAATCAATTGTTGCAAATGCGATTGGGCGGAAGCCAAACGGACAAACAAAACAGACACAACCAGAACAAAGAAAAGAAGAAATCGACAAGTAAAAACCATAATAACCACCGAATTTTCTTTATAGTTAAACAAAAATATTCTACTAACATTGCAACGAAGTTTTCTTTTTGCGAAGCATAGGAATATCCGCTTCAACAGTCAAGACCAAATTAGTTAATATACTTTGAACGGCAGGAAATTACCACTTATTTTAATAGGGAGTTTCTTAAAACTATCCGTAACCCCTTATTTTTTAATGGCAAAACTAAATTTTAGATGAGACCAGTAATTCATAACCGTTCAAAGTATAAGTTACATATTAGACCTTTTCCCTAACTTAACAATATGAAAAGTACACAATTTAGGCAATCATAAAAATAAGGCATTTTGCTATGTTTTCGGTGTTTAAGCAGGTTAGGGAAAAGGTCTATTTTTTTATCGAAAAAGGAGAGTTATATGAAATTGAAAACCAAAAGCGAACAACGTCTGGAGAAGAAAATTGCGCCCCGCGAACAGCAATTGATCGCAAGCAAAGAAAAAGCCAAGCAGAAGCTGGACCAAAAACTGCAAAAGCTAGGCAAAGCGCTGCATAAGCTTCAGGCAACAAAGTCCCGATTGAAACTTGTGGAACGTCAAAACCGGCAGTTAAGCCAACAGTTCGAGCAAGAACAAAAAAATAAAAATTCAAAAAAATAAAACTATAAAACCAATTATTAGAGATGCCCATTGAAAGGTTATTTATCTATATGAACATATCCTTCCGGTAGGTCATCTTCCAACAGATAATCGTACGAATTGATTGCATCTGTTAGGTGTAACACATCGCAAAAGCCTCTGGCAGGCATAGATACAAAAACTTCTTCTCTATTTCGCGTCAATTCCAAAAATTCCGCCAATGTAAAAACGTCCTTGGGATCGCTCAAAAATTCAGCAAAATATTCAGTATGACCAATGCACAAATCTTTTTTTTCTGTTTCGTTTGTTTCTATTTTTTCTTCAGGTGTCACTTTTATATTAGATTCCATAGAGTTGGATTCAGGAATGTAAAAACCGGCTTTTCGATATAGTTCATCAGTAGATTCTTTAAGCTTTTTCGCCCATACCTTTATTTCTCCTTCATTTTTACATTGATGAAAATCAACTGTTGCTAATTCTGCTATTGATTTCATTTGACTACCGTATTGTTCTCGAAAAGCGTCTAATCTTTCTTTGGAAAACTGACTGAAAACGTCAAAATTTATATCATCTTCTTGTAACGATGGTGTTCCAAAATAATCAGGACACGAATTAAATTCATCGACGGATTCACCATTTTTTAAAAATTCATAACTGAAAATATCGTCGTCATGAACATCTACCAACAAAACCGCTGTTTGTAACTGTTCAGAAATGGTTACGGCAAGAGGAAGACCGTATCCGGTTTCCACATAAACAGCCGTCCATTGATTAGCTTCGGCGCAACAATACATTTTCCTCTGTCGTCATTTTTCAACGACTTGATCAACTCACAAACTTTCGCTTGTGTTTTTCCCAAAACATGAAAAGAATTGTAAAAACCACTCATTGTTTTTTCTCCTATTTTTTCTTTAAACGTTTTGGCTTAGGTTATCAAACGGTTCATCAAAATAAACAATTACGTTTTCAATTTTTTGTTTTTAATATTTTTTGTTTTATAATTAGCCGCTAAGATATGTGTTGCTGCCGACTTAAAACGGTTGCGAATATTTACGGCATACTTTTTTTTGTATTCGTCAATTACAAAATCACCATAAAGTTTTTCCGTCAACGGCGTTTTGCCAATAACAAGCAACACTTTACACTTTAATTTTCGAAACCGTTCCGCAAGAGTATTATGACACGCCTCGTTAAAACCGTCTTTGTATTCTTCATTACCGTAATCAGAAAAAACACAATCATACGGCGGATCTAAAAACATAAAATCGTCCGGTAATACCTGATCGAAAATTGCCGTGTAATCGTTGTTGTAAATCTCTGCGTTTTGCAATAGTTGATGGTGTTGTTTTGTAACCAGCGAAGTATTAAAGCGTTTGTACCGACCAAAAGGAACATTGAATTCGCCTTTGATATTATATCGTATCATGCCGGAATATGCTGTCTTATTAATGAAAAAATAAAGCAAGGCATCAGAGTATTTTTTCTCCGCAATACCGTTGAACATATCACGAAGAATATAATAAAACTTCTCGTTTTTATCTTCAACCCGCATCTCCTGTGTTTTTTGTATCAAAGCAATAAAGTGTTTCCGGTTTGTATCATAAATTTTTTCAACTTCGTCTAATTCCTTTCGTAACACAGGATAATTCGATTGAACACCGGCATAAAACGACATAAGTTTTGAATTAATATCATTGATAATTGCCAGTTGCGGTTCGAGATGAAAATACAAAGCCCCGCCGCCAAAAAACGGTTCAATATAACGACCGCAATAATCGGGAATGTGAGGAAGAATATGTAAAAGTTCCTTTGATTTTCCGCCGCGATATTTTATTAACGGTTTCATATATTCTCTATTTTATTACAGTCCAACGATTGTAATTGTTTTTCCGTCCAGTATTTCTTTTTTCGTATAGATTTTATCTTCCCACGCAACTTCACGGCGGCGATCAAAAACCGCAAGCCAACCTTCCTTACTGCCCAATGTATCCATGTAACATATAAGTTGTTTAAGACCCTCGTCAATATATTTATCACCGTAACGGATTTTCAATTCTATCGGATATTTCTTGTCTTCGTACATCAGGCAAAGATCAAGACGATATGTACCCGCCGCCATTTCGCGGATAATTTGCCCGCCGCCGTTGATAACACGTTGCAAAAAAGCCATCAATATAAGATGAGGCGCCGCTTCCTTATACTCGTAACGTTCAAGCCATATCTCACTGTGTTCACGCCAAAATTGCTGAAAATCACACATCAAAGAATCCATGTCTATGTGTTCGTCCTTCAAATAACGCGGTAACTGATAAGGATATTTCGGTTCTTGTAAAATATCTTGAGTAATAGAAGATAATTTGCGTATAATTACTTCACTATAAATAGGATTGGCGGGTTCGATTTGTGATTTGATTTCCCGAATCAGCCCCAAGTCCCGCGTATAAAGAAAATCATCCGATTCCCGATTAATAATACTATTCCCCAAAATTATCGGCTCAATAATTCTCCGTACCCGCTCTTCCTTCAACCGTTCAAGCAAACTGTCAATGTGTGTAGGACGATTGAGAATAATAGTTTGAATTGCCTCGTTCACCAATTCTGTTGTAACAGGTTGGGTGTAGTCAGACTGTAATATTTCAACGATTATTTCGTTGGCAATGGCATTAACCAGCCAAGGTTGTCCCTGTGTTTGTTCCCATACCAATTCTATTGCCTTTGTTTCAAATATTTGTCCGGTTGCGGTTGTATGTTGATGATAAAGTTGAATGATTTCTTCTTTGGTAAAATTCTTCAACGTGTAGGTTTTATTAACAATATTAAATGGGCTTGCGCTGCCGAGTGATTCGCTGTCGGGGCGAACTCTTGCCTTGTAGTCACGAATATTACGCATACCAACCAACGCAACCGAATGAACAAAAGCACGAAAAGAACGGCTGTTATAACCGTCCCGAAGTTGACGGAGAAAAAGAATAAGAGTGTTTTCACTTAAACAATCAGCCTCATCAAAAAGAATGACCAACGGTTTATCCAATAACGCACAAATACGCGACAACTCGGCTTTTAACACGGATACATAATCGGTAAGATCAGCGGAATGAGCGAACTTGTTTCCGTGCGGAATATCGAAAGTTAAAAAACTGTCTTTTAGACAACTAATAATTGCAGGTATTCCTTTTTCCGGTTCAACAATATTTTGTACACTTTCCAGCGAACAATACAACGCATAATATTTTCCGCCTGCATTAAGCCGTTTGGTCAAATCGTGTAAATAGGTTGTTTTCCCGCTTTGGCGTGCGGCATGAATCACAAAGTATTGTTCCGTATCTATCAATTGTTCAACACCTTTTAACCGTGTTGAAGCCTCTATCATGTAATGCTTAATATTATTACAGGGTCCGGCTATGTTAAAATATTTCATAATTTTTATAATTAAAATTTGCGGGAAGGACAATTTAACGCTGCAAGGTGCTTCCGATGAATTCTAAAATTTGTGTTATTCTAACATGAAGCTTTTAACGACATCGGGCGGAGCGGGACCGTAAGTGAGAGGTTCCATTGAATTGCCTGCCCGTCCCTGACTCAGACCGCGAATCGCCGACGTGTAACCGAATAAATTAGCCAACGGCGCTTCCGCTTCGATAACAGTGAGATGTCCGCGTATTTCTGTTTGTGTAACGATTCCGCGCCGTTGTTGTAAATCGCTTACGATATCGCCGACGTAGTCATCCGGTGTTAAGATTTCCAGTTTCATAATTGGTTCCAGCAGCACGGTTCCCGCTTCACGCAATCCTTTATGAAATGCGTCGGAAACAGCGATACGGAAAGCGGTTTCGGTTGATTCCGATTCGTTAATTTGGGCGTCGAGCAGTGTAATCCGCACATTCATTAGCGGAAAACCGAGTTGTCCGCCGCCCAGACTTTCCTCGCGGATGGATTCGAGGACGATTTGTTTGTACAGGCGGTCGAAGTTTTCGTCCGAATATTCAGAGGAAATTCCGACCGATCCCTGACGATCATAATCCGAATCATTTAACGGTTCCAGACGGAGTTTTAATTCCGCCCAATGTTTTTGACCGCCGAGGTTTCTGTTGCATATTCCCTGAACTTCGACGGCACGCTGGATAGATTCCCGATAGCTGACACGCGGATTATGAACACGGACATTCACTTTGTATTCCCGTAACAGCCGATGTTTAATCACTTCGAGATGCAGTTCTCCCATACCGCTGATAAGCATTTGGCTGGTTTCTTCGTTTTCATGAACACGAAACGTCGGGTCTTGACGTTTCATCATATCGAGAACCTGCTTTAATTTTTTGTACTCTTCCGCCGAGTTCGGTTCGATTGCCATTGAAACGACGGTTTCGGGAAAAACGATGGATTCCAGCAGGATCGGATGTTTCACATCGCAGAGCGTATCGCCGGTTACGGAAAAGCGCAAACCGATGACACCGCAAATATCACCGGCGGTAATTTCCGTAATTTGTTCCCGCCGATCCGCTTGAATACGCCAGAGTTGCGGGACGTTTTCTTTTTTATCTTCACGGGGATTCAGAACGCGGCTGTTTTGTTTTAATGTACCGGAATAAGCCCGAATATAATGTAAATCGCCGTGTTTGTCGGCTTGAATTTTGAAAATGAGTCCGCAGAAGGGTTCTTTTGGGTCGGCTTTTCGGGACAATTCGGGGCAATCGGGGCGTGTCGGGTCTTGACCTTGCACATCGGGAATATCGAGCGGAGACGGCAAATAATCGTTCACGGCGTCCATCACCGGTTGAACACCAATCCCGTCCAGCGCCGAACCGCACAACACCGGAACAACCATATCATTGATTGTTGCATCCCGCAAAACACCGCGAATCATTTGTTCGGAGATTTCTTCTTCGGCGAGAAGCAGTTCGGTCAATTCATCGCTGTACATTGACAAATCGTCAAGCATTTGGTTACGCCATTCCGTTGCTTCATCCCGTAACTCATCGGGAATATCCTCTGTATTCACATTGGAGCCGTTATCGCCGGAAAACAGGAGCATTTTCATTGTAATCAGATCAATAGTTGCGCGGAAGGCTTCGGGGATATGCGGCGGACCGGCGCCGACCGGAATAGCCGCAACAATTGGTTTGGCACCGAGCCGGTTTTTGATTTGACCGAGAGTTCGGTAAAAGTCGGCGCCTTCTCTATCCATTTTATTGATGAAGGCGATTCTGGGGACGTGATATTTATTTGCCTGCCGCCAAACGGTTTCGCTTTGGGCTTCCACGCCTTCCCGTGCGCTGAAAACGACGACACCGCCGTCAAGAACGCGCAGGGAACGTTCTACTTCGGCGGTGAAATCGACATGTCCGGGGGTATCAATGAGGTTGAAGGTATGATTTTTCCAATCGAAGGTTACGGCGGCGGCTTGGATTGTGATTCCGCGTTCTTGTTCTTCGGGGTCGTAATCGGTAACAGTGGTACCTTGATCGACCATACCGACTTTGTGGACAAAATTCGAGTAATAGAGCATCCGTTCCGTAACCGTTGTTTTACCGGCGTCGATATGGGCAATAATACCGATATTCCGTATGTATTTAATATTTCTTGACATATAAATCCTTAAGATGTAATCTTTCAATTTTAACGTCATCCGTAATTTAAGAGATGCTATTGTACCGTAAAAAAGCGGGGATTTAACCCCCCAGCCAAAATCCGGCAATTACATAACCGTCGATATTTATCAATTACGAAGTACATGGAAAAAGTAGTCCGCGGATGTTGCTGATTATTTTTAATACATTGATCTGTTTTGTTGTTTCGAACACCAAAAAAATTATCTATGAAAATCTGCGTCTTCTGCGGACTTTTCTCTTGCCGACCTCCTACATTGGCGGCGGAGGTTACACCGTGCGTTTTTGGGTTTTCTCAACCGGAAATGTGAGCGCAAAAACCGAAATTGGGGGTTCCTCAATCGAAAAGTTGAGTTCCCCAACCCAAAAGTTGAGTTCCCCAATTGAAAAGTTGAGTTCCCCAACCCAAAAGGGGAATTCCCCAATTGAAAAGTTGTGTTCCCCAACCAAAAAGGGGAGCTCCCCAATCGAAAAGGGGAACTCCTCAAATGAAAAGGGGAAGTAAACAATCGGAATGTTGGGCGAAACAACGGAAATGTTTAGCCCAACAATCGAAATGTTTAGCCCAACAACGGAAATGTTTAGCCCAACAATCGAAATGTTTAGCCCAACAACGGAAATGTTTAGCCCAACAACGGAAATGTTTAGCCCAACAATTGGAAATGTTTAGTCCAACAACGGAAATGTTTAGCCCAACAATTCGAAATGTTTAGCCCAACAATTCGAATGTTTAGTCCAACAATTCGAATGTTTAGTCCAACAATCGAAATGTTTAGCCCAACAATTGGAAATGTTTAGCCCAACAATTCGAATGTTTAGCCCAACAATCGAAATGTTTAGCCCAACAATTGGAAATGTTTAGTCCAACAATCGGAATGTTTAGCCCAACAATTGGAAATGTTTAGCCCAACAATCGGAATGTTTAGTCCAACAATCGAA
>JAITQV010000178.1 GCA_031288765.1 Planctomycetaceae bacterium | reverse complement strand
CATTACTATGCACGCGGTAATTATGTCGTCAATATGGGGAATGATTGGTTCTGGAATTCAAGGCAAATTTATCCTTACAAAAATACATCGGCAACGAATCCTTGGACAGGCGCTCCGTTTTATTTCAACATCAATGTCGATGCGTCCGAAATTACCGACGGACTTTCCAACACCATGTTTCTGTCGGAAGTTTTATGTGCACAAGACGATCATTTCGATTTTCGCGGCGGTATCTTTAATGATGAAAATCCCGGAGCATCATTTATGACGGTAACCGGTCCCAACTCAAGAACACCGGATGCCTGTACATGTAAAAAAGATCTTACTGATACTAGTTCCACAATTGCTACGGAGTCATTACTAACAAAACTGCCCTGTACCAATCTGATTGGTGCAGCATCAAATGATGAACGGTGGCAGGCTGCCCGCAGTAACCATAGCGGCGGAGTTAATGTTACCATGGGTGACGGTACCGTAAAATTTGTGTCGGACACAACCTCCATTGATATCTGGCGTGCCGCCGGTTCCGCCTCCGGTAATGATTCCAATGGTCTTTAAAATTTAGTTGCGGTTTTTGGGTTCGTTTTTGTAGGGATATACTCCGGTATATCCCTACGGGATTTTACAACATTTAATACTCTTATGCAGAAAAAAATATTGTTGTTTTTGTTTTTACCGGCAATACTTGCCGTCGTTTTAACCGGCTGCGCTGAAAAACGGCAGGAAGTTACCATAACCGGCACCGTTTCCGTTGCGGGAAAACCTGTCGATGGAGGAATGATTCAATTTCTTCCTGCGGACAAAAATTCCTTTGAAGGCGGAGGAATTATCGACAAAGGTAAATTCATCGCAACCGTTCCTTACGGAGATTTATATGTACGGTTTCGCGGTAATGAATACCTGCAAAAAGACGCCGACGGAAATCCGTTAGGCGGAAAAGATGAGATCGTTAACGGAATGCGTACTTATACTCCGCCGCCCTCCAAACAAATAATTCCGGACAGGTACTGGTTCAACAGTGAAGTAAAAGTAACCGTCAAAACCGGAAAAGAACCGTTCGATTTCAATTTGGAAGGTAAATAAAATACATTTACAAATTAAATTGCCGGAATGGCTGGAAGGTTTCCAGGAATGGCTGGAAACTTTCCAGGAACGGCTGGAAACTTTCCAGGAATGGCTGGAAACTTTCCAGGAACGGCTGGAAACTTTCCAGGAACGGCTGGAAACTTTCCAGGAACGGCTGGAAACCCCAAAAAATAAAATTTTCAGTGAAATTTGACAATTACGATAGGATATGTCCCGTTAGGGACATAATGTTGGTAGAAAACAGATATGAAATTGCCATTGCGTCCCGTTAGGGACGCAATGTTGGTAGAAAAACAATAGGGTAAAAATTGTTCGCCATGTTAGGAATGATTATTGATCAAATTTATTTTTACTAATATTGTGTCCCTACGGGACACGGATTATTTTTTACATTATTTTCTACCAACATCTCGTCCCTAACGGGACGAAATCCGATCCGCCGGTTATGCACATCACCCCCTTGCGGGGTTAAGATTCAAAGTTTTGTTCCGATATTTCGGATTGTTTGTTTACCACTTTTTACAAAGGAGATTTTACAATGTTAAAACCAATTTTAAATTTCGGATTGTTTGTTTACCACTTTTACAAAGGAGATTTTACAATGTTGAAACCATTTGTTAATTTTTGTTTGATTTTTTTGGGGATTGGTTGTTTTTTGTTGGTATCGGTGTTGTCGTGTTTTGCACAACAGATTTCCGATGTTACACCGAAACGTGTTCCGGCAACGGATTTCATTATTTTTCCGTGGGGTTGGATGCCTTCGGGAGAGGTGGAATCCGGAGTTTGGGGCGATCTTGCCGATGCCGATGCGATGATGAAGGATATTTTCGATTGCGGTTTTAACGCAACCGGATTTATTCCCGCCCGGCATATCAAATACGCTATTGCCCACAATCTTGCTCCGATTTTGTTTGATTCACGGATTGCGGCTCACCCCGACGTAACACCGGAAAATGCCGATGAAACAGTTCAAGCTGCGTTGAACGAAATCCCCACACCGGAAGAACAAAAAGCCGTTTACTCCTTCTACATAAGAGATGAGCCCAATTCCTCTGTGTTCCCGCTGCTGAATTTGTGGGCGAATGCCGTTAAAAAACAAGGCATTTTGCCGTATATCAATTTGTTTCCCGATTATGCCAATTCGCAACAATTAGGCTCGAACAGTTATGAAGAACATATTGATTCGTTTGTCCAAACCTGTCAGCCGTCCTATTTGTCGTATGATAATTATTCTTTGGTCAACGATACGGAATTAATTGAAGACCGGTTTTACAATAATTTGGAAACAATCCGAAAGAAATCGCTTCAGTACAATATTCCGTTTTGGAATGTCATTCTTGCCAATGCTCATTTTGATTATGCGGAACCGTCGGCGGTTACATTTAATATTCAGGTTTATTCGACATTGGCTTACGGCGGAAAAGGAATCGGTTATTTTACCTATTACACACCGGACGTAGGTAATTATCGTTTGGCTCCGATTGACCAGTTTGGTTACCGCACAAAAACATGGAATGCCCTGCGGCATATCAATTTACAAATTCATTCGCTGGCTCCGGTTTATTGCCAATTGAAAAGCGTCAATGTTTTTCACATTCAAAACGTTCCGAAAAACGGTCGGGGAAAAGATTCGACAGTTCATCTCAAATCTATTAACGACGGTCAGTTTCTTGTCGGAGAATTTGTTGATTCCAAAGACAATCCTTATGTTCTCGTGGTTAATAAAAATCTTAAATCGTCCGCCGGACTGGGAGTTGCTTTTAAGAAAGAGGGGAGAACCATGATGATTAGTCCGTACAACAATAAAGGGAAAATTCCTTTTGACGGCGAACAACGTTGGTTGGCTCCCGGAGCAGGCGTTTTACTTACAGTTGAATAGTTGTTACACGATATTTGCCGTGTGAGATACTTTGAACGGTTGCTAATAACCATTAAAATATCAGGATACTTTCCTGCCGCTCAAAGTATCGTGGAGAGTGCCGCAAGCGGAGTTAACACGTTGCGAAAATCATTACCGTTGCGGCAGGAAATCCGCTTGCATGTTCCATTATTAACTGTACTTTCCAAAAAATTGTGGTAAAATATTTTAGTTAAATGCCTTTATTTTAAGTATTTCTCAAAATTATCGCCGATTTAAATGTACCATTGCTCAAAAAGTAGAAACCGCAAAAAATAGAGATCGTTTTAAAATACCTCAAATTTAAGCATATTGACCTTCTTAATTTTTGGGAAAGTACAGTCAATAATACCTAAACAAAAAATTAGAATGATGCAGAAAATATTTGAAATATACAGTGGAAAATTTGATGAGCAACCGTGTGATTTTGTCAAAATCTATGTTACATGGAAAGATATAAAGGGTTCTTTGATTAATTTACTCAAAATCTGGGAAGCTCCATTTGCCAAATATCCAAATAGACCTGGTGCTTATCATTGGAAAAGGGCTGCTACGTTGTATAGAGAATTGATGGTTGATCCTTGTTCTTTTCCTTACCGTACAGTATTAGATTGCACATGTCTTAATGAGGGGTGTTGGCCCTTTCAAGTAATTGTCGAGGAAACAGAAAATCAGGTTCTGTGGACAAAATTTCTTCAACCGCATCGTGATAGAGATTCGTATGCTGATGAATTTTGGGATTATTCGCGGTATCCTTCACTCGTTTTTAATAAACAACAGTATTATGCTGAATTACAATTATTGAAACCGATTTATGAGGAATGGGCAAAACGCCAATCTGAATGGGAAGC
>JAITQV010000063.1 GCA_031288765.1 Planctomycetaceae bacterium | reverse complement strand
AAATGGTCTATTTATTAACCACTGAATACACGAAATACACGGAATTTGTAATAGTAATAATGTTTACGTGCAACTTCAAGGTTCGTTTATTTATAGGAAAATAGGACACAAAAAAATTTTTTGTTGTTGTATTCATTTTGTATCCTCAAAAAATAAACTGGTGATCTTATCAATTGACTAATTTCCGTGTGTTCCGTGTATTCTGTGGTTAATCAAAATAGACAGTTACAATTGAATGAAATGATAGTTTTCCAAAACTTACATTCCCGACAAAACGGAATACTCATAAGGATTGAAGCCTCAGTATAGCAGAACCGGAAAAAATATCAATGTTTTTTGATTTTCTTTTAAGAGAGGTTCCAAAAACGTCTTTTATTTTGTCGAGCGGTTTTTAGAAGTTTCCAACGCTCAATTTTCCGCTAAAAAAATTGCTCTTTTCCGATTTTCGAATTTTTGCTATGATTCTCTCTATTCATTGTAAAACCGATAGACCAAAACCGCTAAGATATTATGATTTGTGTTTGACATAATTTCCTTATTGTTGTTTGGGTTGCGGTATTTTGATTTATGGAATTTACGAATTTACCCGCATATAAAATTTGTGATTGAAGGAAAATATTTATGGCATTACTTGTTGCGTCTCAGGAAATTACGGAATCGTTTAACTGTAATATGTTCCGTGAAATTCAATCTCTGACGGATCAATCCAGACATCTCGGATTTCTCTTGCATAACAATTCGCCCTGCCATGCCGAATGGGATTTGCTGGAACAAATTCAGGAGTTTGTTCTGGAAGAAAACGGACAATTTATTTCGTTGGATATTCGGGATTTTGGCGAAGCAACTTTGCCGAGTGTGTTTTATTCGGCGCTGGAAAATTCTCAATCCGAAAAAACATTCCGCATCAACCTGCCGAGAATATTGAAAAATAACCCCAAAACCGATTCGCCGTTCATTAACCGCGCCATCCTTTGGCAACGGCTTTGTGATCGTATTCTTGAAGATGTAACCGGACAACGCCGTACTATTTTGGTACTTGAAAACTTTGACTGTGCCGCCCCAAAAATGCAACACGATACATCAAGATTGATCCGATTTCACCTCAGACATCAAATTCCCAGAACATTTCTTTTGACATTACATTGTGATCGTGTTCCGTTTTTGGACAGGGAATTGCGTGATTTGGCGGAAGTGTCAATATTAGCGGATAGCGGAGAATGGGTCGTGGAGAATGGAGGACGCAAGTGGAATTAAGATGTAATTGTCTATTTATTAACCACTGAATACACGAAATACACGGAATTTGTAAATAGTAACGGCATACAACTTCAAGGCTGGTTTATTTATAGGGCATAGTTTATAGTGCATAGGACACAAAAATATTTTTTTGTGATTGTATTCATTTTGTATCCTTAAAAAATAAACTTATGAGCGTATCAATTTACTAATATCCGTGTGTTCCGTGTATTCTGTGGTTAATAAAAATAGACAGTTATATTAAGATGTTTTGGTGAAATTCCGCTTGCGACACTCTCAACTTTCCGCTAACAACTTTCCGCTAAAAAACAACCAACCCAAACCGTCAACCCAACCCTTAACAAACTATGAAACTTTTACGAGCATTTATTTTTTTTGGTTTTATTCTTTTTATTGTGATTTGCGGGAATTTTTGCGGTTGTCGCGGAACTCAGGCACGGCTGATGCACGGCGGAGAAACCGACAACATCGGCAGTGACCGAGCCGGAGCCGAAGTCTATAACCCTATGGTTCGGGAAGCGGTCGGCAAACTTCTTGCCCGCGCCGCAGTCGAACCGATTCAGCAAGTTGCCTACAATAACGGTATGATGCCGGTTTCGCTAAAACGGAAAGTTTGTTTTGTCAGTTTGGAAAATGCTAGTGTTGAGGAGCTTGGCGATTTCAAAGAACATATCAAAACGGCAATTCTCGAAAAAATTTCGGAATCAGACCAATTTGAAATTGTCAGTGATCGAGCGGTTAGTGCCGGTCTTCGCACATTGAGTTTACGTCCTGACGAGTTGTTTATGGAAGAAAACATGCGGATGTTTACGGGGGCGATGGGACGCGGCGGAACTCCGGTTGATTATTTACTTTTTGCGAAAATCACTTCGGGGACAACTGAAATGAATCGTGATATGCAACGCGATTACAAATTGTCCCTCGAACTTGTTAATACGCAAACTTTTACGCAAATTATTGAATCAATGCCCATGAGAAAAGAATACAACCGTTCTGTTAAGGGAAAAATCGGGAATTGGTTCAAAAAATAAGATCACTATTCACTATAAACTATTAACTATCAACTAATATATTGCCCTTTCATGACAATGCTATTCCGATCCGCCGGATCAGAATTTTCCAACCCGATATAAAAACAAGAGGTAGGCGACCTCACGGCGAAGGGTAGGTTTTTATCATTATCCATTGGCAAATTTCCAGGTGATTTGTACTATCACTTGTTTTCTAAGTCTTTTATTTTATCTAGGTTTACGAAAAATACTATGGGTATTTCCGTTTGTATTTACTTACTGTACTTTCCAAAAATTTTTGTTTTCAGTTGTCAATTCTTTAGTAAATTGTAACGGTGCGGAATGGTAGTGCCCGCTGATAATCATTGTCCCAAAAGACAGTAAAATTATGCGGCTGGAATTATTGTTTCGTCTATTTGAATCATTTATTGCTCAAATTTCTCAGGCAGTCAGAATCAGATCTTTGAGTTTCTCGAATATTTTTTGAGGGTTCTGCCCGGAACGGAGAAGTACTTTTAATTTTTCTTCCAGAACTTTGAGTTTTAAGTAGTTACGTTTGTCGCGATGGGAGGGGCACCGATCAGGATCATCCTAAGGACTCTCTGTTCGATCAATTACCTCCCCCGCTGGAATATTCCAACAGCACAATTCTGTTATCGTATACATCAACATATTCATTGTAGTTACTGCAATGGACGACCACAAATTCCGTACCTCCTGTTTCCCCCAACCATAATTGTCCTTCAAATCCTTGAACATCTCCTCGATTCCAAATCGAACCCCATAACTCTCGATGATTTCTTTCACCGATAAATC
>JAITQV010000014.1 GCA_031288765.1 Planctomycetaceae bacterium | reverse complement strand
AACTTTGGAAAAAACTGGTAACAGAATTCGGTCCCAACCGTAACGATCAGATTGTTTACCCTAAGGTTTTCCGTGCCAATGCGTTTATGGGCAATTATATGCGGATGGATTTGTTGTCGTGTTACGGTTTGCCACGTCAGATGTTGGCGGAGGTTCAGGATTACTTTTATCCGATGGCGGAAAAAACCGGTACGTTATGGGAAAACATGCTGGCTACCAACAGTTGTAATCATGGGTTTGCGTCTTATATCGGACACGTTTTGTATCGGGATACTTTGGGAATCAATGCTATTGATTATCTCAATAAAGAAATTACGATTCAATTTAACGAGATTGATCTTGAATCTTGTAACGGTTCGATTCCTATCGGCAAAGAAAAAATCGAATTACAATGGCAACGTTCAGAGGATCGAATCCGCTATTCGCTGAAAGTTCCTAAGAGTTACAAAATAAAGATCAAAAATCTCACTTCCGCAAAACTCGAACCAATATAATCCGCTTGCGTTTTCCATTATTAACTATAAACTATTAACTAAAATGCCGCGTAACCATGGGTGAAAACCCTACGGCGAGGGGCTTTCACCCAACGGTTGCCTTTTTCAATTCAAGGAGTTTATTATGAACATGAAAACCTTAAAAAAGACATTAATTTTGTATTTTTTCATTTCGTTATTTATTTCGTCCGTTTGTTTCGCAAACGATTCAACGGAATGGGAAAAAGATTATCAGGCAATTCAAAATCAAATTGCCCGAAAATTACCGGAACACATCGCTCCGCAAAGTTATCGGCAAGATGCGCTGATCTTGCCGAAAGATCGTGATCCGTTGGACGTTTTGCTCCGGCGTGTTCAAGCGTTGGCAAACCACCTCGCCGCATCCGGTGTTGATGTTGCAACGGAAATTCAATCGCTGCAAAAAATCAAAACCGCCGCTGTTTCCGTCACACCAACAGAAATTGACCGGCGGCGTGAATTGTTCCGGCAAACAAAATTATTACAACGTACCATTGCGTTCAAAAATCCGCTCCTCAATTTTGATTCCATTTTATTTGTCAAACGGCATTTTTGTTCGGGAAACAATGAACTTCAAGGAAATCACATGATTGACCAGTATTTCGGATTTAATGCTTTGCCCGGCGGCGGAATTTTTGTTCTTGAAAAGGCTTTTTCCGAACAGCCGGTCGTCCGAAATATTCTTGAAAATAAACATATTGAAGGCGGACGTTATCATCAACGTATCTTTGATTCCAATTGGGGTTTTCTTTCGCCGGAGTTGTCGTTTGACGGTCGGGAAATTTTGTTCGCCGCAGTCGATACCGCCTTGCAGCCGCGACATTCGTTTCAATGGAATACCGATAATACATATCATATTTTCAAAACAACATTTGACGGAACTGCCGTAACACAATTGACGGACGGTATCTGGAATGATTTTGACCCTTGCTTTTTGCCAAGCGGTCGGATTGCGTTTATTTCGGAACGGCGCGGCGGTTATGGACGTTGCCATCCGAGACCGGCTCCAAGCTATACTCTTCATTCCGTCAATAACGACGGAAGCGATATTGTAACCCTTTCACCGCATGAAACAAATGAATGGCAACCTTCCATTAATCATGCCGGAATGATTGTTTATACCCGTTGGGATTATGTTGATCGCGGCGCTCATCAGGCACATCATGCGTGGGAAACAACTCCCGACGGACGTGATGCACGTGCCGTTCAAGGAAATTATCCGCAACAAGAAATCAACCGTCCGCACATGGAAATGGATATTCGGGCAATTCCGGGTTCACATTGTTACGTTGCAACTGCGGCATCACATCACGGTCAATCATTCGGTTCACTGGTTTTGATCGATCCCCAATTGCCGGACAACGGCGCAATGAGCGCGGTGAAACGATTAACACCGGAAGAACTCTTCCCGGAATCGGAACAACCTATTTACAAAGCGGAAAGCACCGCCGTTTACGGACAACCGTTTCCGCTTAGTGAAGATTTTTATCTTTGTGTTTACGATGCTTTCGGTTCTCAAACCGGCGGAACAAAAAATAATTACGGAATTTATCTGATTGACACGTTTGGTAATCGTGTGCCGGTTTATCGTGATCCGGCAATTTCCTGCCAATCACCAATTCCCGTACAATCAATATCAAAACCGCCGGTAATTCCGCATCTGACTTCCGTCGGTGTACCGCTCAAGCCGGGAACAACTTTCAAACCGTTACCAAAACCACAGGAACTATTATCCGAGACAGCACAAGTTTCCGTTATCAATGTTTATAATTCCCGTTATCCGTTTCCTGCAAACCGAAAGATTAAAGAACTCCGAATCGTCCAAATCATTCCGAAAACAACTCCGCTTTCCGATCAACCCCAAATCGGTTACGGTATGCAGAAAAACGCACGAATGGTTCTTGGGACTGTACCGGTAGAAGAAGATGGCTCCGCTTCCTTCACAATGCCGGTTAATGTTCCGGTTTATTTTCAGGCATTGGACGAAAACGGTTACGCTATTCAGTCAATGCGAAGCGCAACTTATGTGAAACCGGGGGAACATCTCGTTTGTAACGGATGCCATGAAGATCGGTTAAAGAGTTCGATCAATTCCGGTCAAATACCGTTGGCAACACAACGGTTACCGAGTGAAATTCGACCGGAACCAACCGGTTCAAAACCGTTCAGATTTCCGATTCTTGTTCAACCGGTTCTCAATAAACACTGCACCGAATGTCATGAGAAAGAATCCCAAAACGGAAAAACTTTTTCACTTGCCAAAGGAATTGCCAAACGGCATTTTTACGAATCCTACGATAATCTAAAACCCTATATTTTCTTTTATGACGATTACCGTTGGACAGAACCGGAAACAATACCGGGGAAATTCGGAGCATTGGCATCGCCGCTCCTCCACTTGCTGGAACAAGGGCATTATAATACGGTGTTGTCTTTGGAAGAGCGGCGGCGTTTATCGCTTTGGATGGATATGAACGGAGATTTTTACGGCTCATTCGAAGAAATCGAACGTCAACAAAATGGCGAAGTTGTTATGCCTAAATTATTTTAATATCAAAGACAACCGCTCGGCAAAGGGTTTTCACCCAACGGTTGCCTATCTGACTGCGCCATTGTTCGGCAAATGACCGAATAGATACAATTCTTTGTATTTATTTTTCGCAAAGGTCAAATTTTAGAGCGTTTTGTAAGGGTGGTTGATGGGACTCGAACCCACAACGCCTGGAACCACAATCCAGTGCTCTACCAATTGAACTACAACCACCATAAATATTTCACAAGATTTTATCACACTCAAAATTATAGTCAAGAGAGGGTTTTTTAGAGCGGATAGTTGGGCGTAAAATGAATATTGAATATGAATATATTGTAATTATTCAGCGGAATGTTTTTTTCTTCCAAACCCGCGGGGGACGAGATGTGCATAACCGTAGGTGGAACAAAGCGCAACCTACGGATCGGAATTCCCAACCCGATACAAAAACAAAAGATAACAATCGTTCGCCGAAGGGTTTTCACCCACCGCCGCAATGTAGGGGCGAAAGATTTTTCGCCCCTACCACATATACAACCGTTTTGGGAAAAATAGAAAAACCGAAATCAGTTTTGAAGAAGATCTAAGAAAATTTGAAAATAGTCGAAATTCCCCCTTGTAGATTTTTGGAAGTCGGGTTACAATGGGTGTTATTGA
Source organism: Planctomycetaceae bacterium (assembly GCA_031288765.1). GTDB lineage: Bacteria > Planctomycetota > Planctomycetia > Pirellulales > Thermoguttaceae > WRKP01. Next base: position 357 of record JAITQV010000014.1, on the reverse strand, counting down.
ATTTGCAACCGGTTTTGTTTTTGCCATGCGTTTTTTGGTGAACGGTTGCAGGGAAATTCAATATCAACCTTGTAATTTCAAAAGGAGATTTACAATGGAAAATTTTGTTAGATGTTTGTTTGTGGTGTTGTGGAATTTTTTTGAGAAAATTCCAATGTTAAAATGGGAAAGCCTGGTAAACCAGGGGGGGGGGGCAGGATTAGATAGAGAGTTAAGAAAGGAAAAAGCCACGTGTTGGTTTTCCCAACTCTTTTCTACTAAACCCTCAACACTAGTACGTTCTTCGCTGTTCGGCTTTACGTTGGTCGAACTTCTTGTGGTCATTGCAATTATCGGTGTGTTAATTGCGTTGTTGTT
>JAITQV010000748.1 GCA_031288765.1 Planctomycetaceae bacterium | reverse complement strand
TGAACATCCTGCCCAAATAACGACTTCGTTCCAACCTTATAACCAAGTCCAATACATCCCGTCAATAAAACACTCAAAACTAAAAAAAATACAGTCCGCAGATTACGCAAATTTTCCGTTCGCAGATTACACAGATTTGTTGTCCGCAGATTACGCAGATTTGTGCAGATAGTGGGTTTATCCGTATTTATTGGCGTTGTCTGTAATCTTGTTTCTTTTGCTTTCATATATTAAACGTTTAGTATCTGTTCGGTTACTTGAAAATAGGGCTGAAAGCCCTAGTTTCGGGACAAATCATAAAATAGATACTAAAAATATTTTTTTGTTATTGCATTCATTTTGTATCTTCAAAAATAAACTTGCGATCTTATCCATTTACTAATTTCCGTGTGTTCCGTGTATTCTGTGGTTAAATAAAATAGACAATAAATCTGTGTTATCTGCGGACTTTTACCGCATGAAACCGACGTTAAACGAGAAGACCTGACGTTCATCTCGTCTGTCCTTGCTAATCGGGAACGCAAAATCCAACGCAATCGGAGCAGGTCCCATCATTGGAATTGTCAGGCGAAGACCAAAACCAACCGCCACACGATAATCGCTTTCCCATTTTGTAATTGATTTTTCGACGGTTCCCGTATCAACAAAGACCGAACCGCGAATCATATCGTCCGCCGTAATTGGAAAAACGAGTTCCGCCGAATTGTAAAATTCCATACAACCGCCGAGAATTGCGTCGTTTGAATCACGCGGCGTAATACCGCGGTATTCGAATCCGCGCAAACTGGTAAAACCGCCGCCGAAATAACGTTCGTAAATAGGCGTATTCTTTTCGCTGATTCCTAAACTGCTCCGAATACCCAAAACCCAACGTCCGCTGCGGTCGGGGCGTTCATGCAGCATGAAATATTTTCGGAAATCGATATTGCCGCGGATAAATTGATAATCGCCCAAAACCTGTTCCACACCAAACGTTATTAAATGTCCTTCGGTGGGCATATATTCGCTGTCGCGGGTGTTGTACGTGGCTTCCAAACCGATCGTGTACATTGGGTGATGTCCGAGAGTATCGATCAAATCCTGCGAATAAGGATAGACGGGACGGTAAATTTTAACTTGTTGACCGCCGAGAATAAGCCGTGTTGAAAAGTCGGGCGTCCAGAGTTTGCCGAATGAAATCGAACCGCCGATGCGGTCTTCATACCATTCGTCGTAATACCGTTCGTAATAAAAACCGCTGACACCGAATGAATAATCGAGGTCGAATAAATACGGCGTTTCCCAGCTGGCGCTGTAACGCTGCACCTCCGTACCCGGAACCGCCTCAATCCGAAACCGTTGTCCTTTACCGCGAAAAGCGTTTTTCCAATCGCTCAAGCGAAAACCTTTCGGAAAATTCAAAATATCAAAGTTTTGCTCTTCGATAATAAACCGCCCCATCAATCCGGCATCGGAACTCACCGCAACACTCATCATTAATTGACCGGTTCGCGTTTCCTGAACAAGCCAACGCCCGTCAACCGGATAAATCTTATTCGACACACCCGGCGGAGCATTCGGATCAATACGAATATTGGTGTTGTCGCCCAAAGACGCATACGGATTGCCCAAAATGACTTGATTAACCGGTTGATTAGCCGATTGATTAACTTTGTGCTGCGTGAAAATCATTCCCTGATTATACAAAACGCCGTTACCGACATTGGAGTTGTTTGACGGCGGCGAGAGATAGGATGTTTGTTGATATTCCGGCGGAGTGATATTGGTCGGCTGCCCCAAAACGGTCATTGCCTGCGGTGTTTGGAAGGAAGATTGCGACGGTTGGGCGTAAGACGCCGAATAATATGTCGTTCCATACGGACCGGTTGAACTCACCGCATTTTGATAACCGGAATTTTGATAGCCGGACGGCATGGCGTTTTGTTGACCAAGCGGTGTTGTTGCCGGCGCAATACTGCCGCTAAGATTCATCGGCGACAGTGTCGGCAGCAGTGTTGGCGATACTGTTGGCGGTAGAGCCGTCGGCGAAACGGCAGCCGAAACAGTGTTCGGATAATATTGATTTGCAATATTGACATTATTATTAATAGGATTGTTTGGAAATGTCGGCGGAACATAAATACTTGCCGGAGTGTTTACCGGAGTATTTACCGGAGTATTTGCTGAAATATTCGCCGGAGTAACAGTTCGCGGCGAAGTGAAAGTTTGACCGCGATAGACTTCCTTGCGTACCGAATACAAACCCGATGAATCGCCCGGCAAACCGCCTGACGCACCGCCCGACGAATTACCGGAAGACGAATCCAACGAACCGGAACATTTCGGGCTTGGCTTAAACTTAATTCGGAAAAACTCCGAAAAATGATTCATTTCGCCTTCCAAAGATTCGGACGCCAAAGATTGGGATTCCGAAGATTCAGGTTTCAAAGAATTGTCCAACGAGTCTTTTTCCAACGAATCATTTTTGTGAAAGATGATTTTTTTATTCCAAAAAAACGGACGTGCCGGAGGACTTTGACCGCGAATCTGCGAAGTTGCCTCTGCCAATTTAAGGGCTTCCCGTTCTTCATTTTCTGCGTCTTCGAGGGCTTCTTCGGGGAAATCGAAAAGAAATTCGGGAATGGAACCTTGTGTCGGATTGGCGTTGAACAGTTGCGAAGCCATTAACCGGCGGCGGCTGTTATTGATTTCGCTTGTCCGCAGAATATCGCCGGGTCGCAACGAACTCCGGTTAAGAATCGGATGCCATTTTGTGTAGGGATCGGCGCCGTCATTGCCGACAATCTCAATATGAAGAGTTCTTAAATAGCCGCGAGGTCCTTCTTTGATATTGATGACAACATCGACAAAATCCTCATCAATTCGCGGGTCGGGTTCCGCAGCGGTAAAAACATACCCTTGATCGCCGTATTTATCTTTCAACCGTTTCATATCGCTTTCGAGCATATCCTGATTGAAATATTTTTCGCCGGGCAATTTCATTGTTTTGAAGAGTTCGTCTTTGCTGAAAACGTGATTGCCGGCAAAACGGATTTCACGGACACGGCAACGGGGACCTTCGTCAATAATAAACTTTACTTTTACCCAACTCCGGTTTTCTCCCAAACCGGTGTAACCGTTGGTTTCGACAAATTGACGGTCGATTTTTGCGTAAAAGAATCCGAGTTTCCGGTAATAAGCGGTCAATGTTTCCACATCTTCCTCTAATTTCGGGCGGGTAAATTCGCTGTTAATCCAGAAAAACAGACCCGGTTTTGACTGAATCAATGTTTTGAGGCGTGCGGAGGTGGCGATATGATTCCCTTCGAATTCCGTTTCAAGGATTCGTTGTTTGGGACCTTCGCTGATCAGGAAGACCACACCGCGGTCGCCGAGTTGATCGCCGGTGAGTATTTCAATATGAACCCGATAGTATCCGCTGTCATGGTAAAACTGCACCAACCGTTCTTTTGCCTGATGCACGGCAATAGGGTCGAGAGCGTCGCCGGGTTTGATATTGGCTTCTTCGAGGAGAATTTTTCGGGTATGGGCGTTATTGCCGATGAATTTGACATAATGCAGAATCGGGCGTTCGATAAATTGAAACGTGATAATATAGCCTGACGGAGTTTTTTCGACTTTGGGTTTGACATCGATAAACCACGTTTTTTGCATTAAGGCGCGTTTGTCTTCTTCAAGCACTACCGGACTGAAAGGACGACCCGGACGGGTTTTGATAATTTTAATCAATTCTTTTGCTCCGATTTGGTCATTGCCGGTAATCCGAACAACCAACACGGTGTTTGGAGCATTTTGACCGGCTGCCGCACCGGTAAAATCCGCACTCGGATCAAGAAATTGAATTTTCGTAGTGCTGGCAAAACCGGGTCGGGACGAATTTTTACCGGATGCGGAAGGTTGTTGGGGTTGCGGGGTTCTCTGCCGCTCATAATTTTCCCAATATTGGCGGGTTCTTGTCTGCTCATTATTGGCTGCAATCGCTTCCGCTTCAGTAATATGTTTTAGACGTTGCGCTTCCTTTTCTAATGCTTCCCGTTCCGCTTTTCGTGCGTTCTGTTGTTCTTCATTTAACCCCGCGTCCGCGATAGTATTAAGGGCAACATCAGCCATTCCTTCTGCTGTCTGATTCAATATCGGAGCGTTATTGGGTTTATCCGTTTGCGCAAAGAGAACATGACCGGTACAAACGGCAACAAATAAAATTCCGATTTTTATGATTTTGTTGAAATAATTTTTCGTATTTCTCATATTTTTTGCGTGTTTACTGAACATGGAGTTCGACGGGAAAACAACGCATAATAGTGATTTTGTATTCGTGTTGCAAGAGCAATTTTAATAGTTGATAGTGTGGAGTGTTGCGTGCGAAGTTCTTAACGCAATCTGATTTCCGTTTTTGTGAATTGTTAATCGTAAAATCGGCGGGCGGTTGCCGAATTTTTGGGTTGTTAATCATAAGGTAGGCACTCGCTCGCCGAGCGATTGCGCCGGCGTTAGCCGACTAATTTCCGTTTCCGCACGGAAACCGGAATCTTAACCCCGCACGGGGTGTGATGTGCATAACCGGCGGTGAAGCGCAGCGCAACCGCCGGATCACGACCCCAAAAAACATAAGCCCCGCACGGGGCGAGATTATCCGCCCACATAACCATAATCTCGCCCTTGCAGGGCTTTGGGGAGTTAGGGGGTGTTGATCCGTAGGTTGCGCTTCGCTCCACCTACGGTTATGCACATCCCGTCCCTTGTGGGACTGATAT
>JAITQV010000747.1 GCA_031288765.1 Planctomycetaceae bacterium | reverse complement strand
GGTAATTCACGCAAAGCGCAAAATTTTCTTGATGATATTTTTCAGAACAATAAAGAATATCCTCCCGATTTTATAAAAGGAATTCTAGCAGAATGCTTTGTCAACGACAAAGGGAAATTCCGATTTAAGATAAGATGTTTGAGGGAAGCATGTTTGTGCCTTTTACGTATTTCCGATAATAAACGCCATAAACTCATACAAGAGATTCATAAGCAGGTAGAAATATCCTCTCCGCCTAATGAATACATGGATTGGAATATCTATAATAAAGCACTTAAAATAATTCAATCTACTATTGACGTGTATCCTGAGAAATTATCTGACCTAAGTTCGCTTTTACAATTGATTAAAGATCACGTTGGATACGAGTAAATCATAGTTGGGCACCTCTAAAAATTCAGTTTTACAAATTTTTGCTATTGAAAAATAAGGACTTACAAATAATTTTATTGAATTTTTAGAGGTACCCAGTTGTTAAATTGGCTCCAATATCAACGATTTTTTAACATATTGATTTTTAGAAATATAATATATGATATGATAATATGATAAAAATCAGAGGTCTTCAATACTTCAAACCCTTTATTTACAGTGTGAAATGCCATTTTGCAAAAGTTCAGTTTAAACAATATTTTGTGTTGTGATGATTCATAACTTATTTATAATCAAGACTTTAAGATCACTTTCTATTCCTGGTGAACAGTAAGTTTTTTGGAGCGTGAACCAGGTCGTGAACAGCCACTTATATGTTTTTATAAGTCTTTGTAATATAAAGAGTTACGACGACTTTGCGTGAGATAGGCAATCGCTCGCCGAGCGATTGTGTCGGCGACAGCCGACTGGGAAATTTGTTGGACAATAGCGGGGACAAACCTTATTTCCAACCTGATTTCTCCGAACAAAACAACCTTAGTAGCCCAATGTTCCAAACCAATCAACCTTATTACCTTATTAAAAACATAAAGAAATAAGGTAATAAGGTTAATTGTAGGGAGGCTTCCTTGCTACTAAGGTTGTTTTGTTGGAAAAATCAGGTTGAAAATAAGGTTGGCGGAAATCGTCCGCCCATTTCACGGTTAACAATTCAAGAGGTCGGAAACCGTCCGCCTCAAAATCCCGCAAGGGACGAGAAGTGCATAACCGGCGGTGGAGCGCAGCGCAACCTACAGATCAACAACCCCCAACACCACAAAACCCTGCAAGGGCAAGATTACAATTATGTTGGTTGATAATCTCGCCCTGTGCAGGGCTTCTATTTTTTGAGCAAAGGTGCATTTAAATCGGCGATAATTTTGAAAAATATTTAAAATAAAGGCATTTGACTAAAATATTTTACCACAAGTTTTTGGAAAGGACAGAAATTAACAAAGAACCGAATAAATACCGTGTTTGTAAGTTGGCGAAAAGGTTTATTACCTATTCTAAACGAATCGGATATGTTCCCAAGGAAGCTCTTTATTATCGGGAATTGTTTCGTGGACAATTTGATTTACATTGATTCCCGCTTCGGCAATAGCCCGCTCCCAACAGTCGCCGCGAAAATAATCCGTCCACGCATCAAGCCTCGCCCCCAATCGCCATGCCCCTTCAACCACCCGACAAAACCGCCGATCACTCCGGCATATCAACGCCTCCAATAAACTCGTTTCCAATGTGTGATACTTGAGCGAAATCCCCGTCCGCCGTACCCGATCAACCAACCGACCATGTACCCCATGAAAATATCCCCGCGTTTGCATCCCCAACCGCTCCCAAAATGTATGAGGCTTCGGTACAAAATTCGAAACATTGGTCGTAATAATCGGCGCCCGCCCCCGAATCCGCCTGCCAAGACGACCAATCTCCAATGATAAATCAATTATCCCGTCAATATCCGCCTCCAACTCGTCCGGTAATCCGCAAAGAAAATACATCTTGACCCGATTAAACCCGTTGGCAAACGCCGCTTCGCAACCGGCAAGCAAATTTTCATTCGTAACCGGTTTGCCGATACGCTGCCGCATTTCGTCACGGGCGGCTTCGGGAGCAAGTGTTAAACCGGACGTCCGCTCCGTACTCAACTGCCGCATCACACTGCTGAGTTGGTGATTCACCCGCAAACTCGGCACCGAAATAGAAACATTCAACGGCGTTAATACCTCGCGAAGACGTTTCATAAGCTCTTCAAATTGCGGATAGTCGCTGGTCGAAAGGGAAAGCAGCGATACTTCGTCGGAACCCGTCGCCAAACAAGATTCCAATGCAATCCGGGCAATCGATTCCGGACTCCGAATCCGTATCGGACGCTTTTGAACCGTACTGACACAAAACTTGCACCGTCCCGGACATCCCCGCATAATTTCAACCGCAACCCGATCCTGAACACATTCCACCAACGGAATAATTCGACGAATCGGCGGTTCAAACGCCTCAATTTCCTCAACAACCGCCGGTCGAACCACTTCGGGAACACCCGACTCATTCGGAACAGGTTTTAACGCCCGACCGTCGGAATCATACCGAACCGTATAAAATTGCGGAACAACCGCAAACGGAAATCGGCGGGCGGTTTCCAGCAATGCCAAACGGCGATCGGAATAGTTGAGTTTCATTTCAAGCCAGAAATCACAAACCGCCGGAAGCGATTCTTCGCCGTCGCCGATAATAAAAAGATCGATAAAATCGCTCATGGGTTCGGGATTGACCGCTGACGGACCTCCCGCGATCACCAAAGGTTCACGCATGGTGCGTTCCGCAACATGGAGCGGTATTCCGCCAAGATCGAGCATCGTCAGAACATTCGTGTACGACATCTCGTATTGCAGCGAAAATCCAAGAACGTCAAACTCCCAAAGCGGTGAAAATGTTTCCAGCGAATAAAGAGGCAACCCGTGTTTTCGCAACGATTGTTCCATATCGGGATACGGCGTAAAAACCCGTTCGCACGCCCAATCATTTCGGCGGTTTATCAGCGAATAAAGCAACTGCAGCCCGTAATTGCTCATCCCAATCGTGTAAACATCGGGAAATGCAAGACAAAACCGACCGCGTACCGAATCTTTCGGTTTAACAATACTGCCGAGTTCACCGCCGATATATTGCCCCGGTAAGGCAATTTCGGAAAGTAATAAATGTTCAATTTGCCGGCGAAATGTCAAAATATCTTTCGTGTTAAAAAAGTAAAAGGAATTGTCCAAACTATGATTCCATATCTATTCTATTCCTTGTTGAGCATTGACGCAAGAAAAATTTCATTTTTGTCCTAAACTTGCGGGGCGGGATGTACATAACCGGCGGTGAAGCACAGCGCAACCTATGGTTATGCACATCACACCCCTGGCGGGGTTTAATTTACAAAAATTCCCTACGACCTTGCAAAATTTTTTCACAAACAGGCGCAATCGCTCGGCGAGCAATTGCCTACCTTATGAATTGTTAATCGTAAAATAGACGAACATTTGCCGACCTCTTGATTTATAATCCCAAAAAACGTAAATCCCGCTGTTGGTAAGGGCGAAAAATTTTTCACCCTCACACTATCAACTCTTCACTACCCACTAAAATATATCGCCCTTGCAGAGCAAACGCAAAAATATTATTTACACAAGCAGTTTTAGAAATCGGAACAAACCGCCTCCCCAACACAACCAAAATAAAGAAAACATTCTAAACGGTTGACAACTCTACTTGCAATCTATTTTATGATTTTGTATAATTCTGAAAATTTGAACCGGAATGTTGTTCAATATTTTTCGTCAATCCCCCTTCAACCCCTAAAAAACAATGTATTCAAACGACACCGCGAATCCCAATGTAAATTCTCATATTTCAGGACGACTCGCCGGAATCACTCCGCAAGGACTTTATGATAAATGTATGGCTCTTGCCAGTAATCTTTGGTGGAGTTGGCACCCCGAAGTTATTAACCTCTTTCGATCACTTGACCCAATCCGTTGGCGCCAACTCGGTCATAACCCCATCGCCCTGCTCCGAGAATTCACACCGGAACGCCTCGAAATTCGCGCCGCCGAATTGGTTCTTTACACACGAATCGATCAAGCATACCGCCGAATGACAGAGTATATGAATAAGCAAACCCCTTGGTCACGCCGTAATGTCGGTGTTCTCGGTTCGCATCCGGTTGCTTATTTTTCGCTCGAATTCGGAGTTCACGAATCCGTTCCCATTTATTCCGGCGGTTTGGGCGTTTTGTCCGGCGATCACATCAAAAGCGCCAGCGGTCTCGGCGTACCGCTTGTTGCAGTCGGACTCTTTTACAATCAAGGCTACTTCAAACAACATCTCGATATCAACGGTTGGCAGCAAGAAGAATATCTCGACACCATGGTTGAATATCTGCCTTTGGAACCGGCAACCGATCCCAAAGGAGCTAAAATTACCGTCTCCATTCAAACCCGTACAGGAACAATTTACGCAAAAGTCCGCCAAATGAATGTGGGACGCGTGCGGTTATTGCTTCTTGATACCGACCTCGAAGAAAACCAGCCCGAAGATCGCCAACTCACAAGCCGACTCTACGGCGGAAACAACCGTACACGTATCCGGCAGGAAATTGTTTCCGGTATCGGCGGTATTCGGGCGTTGAAAGTTCTCGGAATTACTCCGGGGGTTTACCACCTCAACGAAGGTCACAACGCCTTCGCAACTCTTGAGGCTGTCCGCCAACGTATGAACGACGACGGCGTAAGTTTTGATACCGCCGTAAGCGATATTGCCCAGAAAACAGTATTCACAACGCATACTCCGGTTCCGGCAGGTCATGACCGTTTTGACGGCAACCTCATTGAAGAACATCTTGGTCCGCTTCGCGATGAACTCAAAATCGATCACGGACATCTCATGTCGCTTGGTCGTGTCGATCCGGGTAATAACAGCGAACCGTTTTGTATGACGGTTCTCGGATTAAAAATGTCCCGCTATGCCAATGCGGTGGCGTCGCTGCACGGTGTTGTTTCGCGGAAGATGTGGCATTGCCTTTGGTCGCACTTGCCCGAAGAAAAAGTCCCCATCGGGCATATCACAAACGGCGTTCACGTTCCCAGTTGGATGGCGTGGCAAATCAACACCCTGTTTGAACGCCATTTATCCTCTTCATGGTCGGAAGAATCTTACGATCCCAAAGAATGGGAGGCAATTCAAGGAATCGATCCCGGCGAACTTTGGGAAACCCACAGCGCTTTGAAAAATCTGCTTATTGCGTTTGTCCGCCGCCGGATCAGCCGTCAATGCCGTCGGCGCGGCGAAGCGGATGAAGTAATTGATCGGGCAAGAACCGTGCTGGATCCGCAAATTCTGACAATCGGTTTCGGACGCCGGTTTGCAACTTACAAACGGGCAACATTGGTATTGAACGAAATTGACCGGATGGCGAAAATTTGCAATGACCCTGACCGTCCGGTTCAGTTTATATTCGCAGGCAAAGCCCATCCCGCCGATCAACCGGGTAAAGAATTTATTCAAACAATCGCCAATCTCCGTAATGATCCGCGATTCGCCAACCGGTTTGTGTTTATCGAAGATTATGATATTAATGTTTGCCGGCACATGGTTCAGGGAGTGGATGTTTGGCTCAACAATCCGCGCCGCCCGTTGGAAGCGTCGGGAACAAGCGGTATGAAAGCGGTTCTCAATGGGGCGTTGAATCTTTCTGTGCTGGACGGGTGGTGGGCGGAAGCCTACGATGGAACAAACGGCTTTGCAATCGGAAACGGAACCAGTCATGTTGATGATAAAATTACCGACCAACGCGACGCGGCAAGTTTGTTTGACGTTATCGAAAACGAAGTGGTTCCGTTGTACTACGATATTGATAAACACGGTTTGCCGGCACGTTGGATTAAACGAATGATGAATTCGATTAGTACGTTGGCGTGGCGGTTCAGTGCCCACCGGATGGTTGCCGATTACACAACAGAAGCCTATCTTCCGGCAGCAGGCGGAACAAGCTGCAAAATGAAACGCTGAACATTGATATTCGTGGAGAGTTGATATACTTTGAACGGTAACAAAGGAGTCTTTTGCAAGAACGCGGGTGTCTTGCCCGCGATAATAAAAGAATGTTCCGTAATTTTATGCACGCGGGACGCCTACTATCCTAAAATGACCCTGAATTTTGCCAAAATGACCCGGAATTTTAGGGTCGTTACCTTGAAATTTACC